>CAMCCU010000166.1 GCA_945872975.1 Pedosphaera parvula Ellin514 | reverse complement strand
GACTCCAGACGCCACCCCCGCGAAGGCAGCGTCCGCGAAGCCAAAGTCTGACTGGTGGTCATTCAAGCCGGCGACGCGGCCCGGGCTCCCGGCCAACGACAGCTCACTCGCAAATCCAATCGACCTCTTCATTCGCGCCAAACTCGCGGAGATGAAGCTCAAGGCCTCGCCACAGGCGGACGCGACGCCATTGAGTGGCGAATTGAAATCCTTGAACGCCCACGCACGAAAGCACGGGCTGCCGTCCGCCTGCCGCGTGCTGCTCAACAGCACGGAGTTCATGTTTGTAGATTGATCCAGCCCCAGCTCAGGCTCGCGGAATCTTGCGTTCCCGTGGGATTCTCCTACCTTGCCGCCCGATGCCGAACCTGTTGGAAAAGTTTGAAGCCAGCGCTGCCGCGCGTCTCGATGGCTATTCGCCGGCGGAGGAGCTCGGGCGCTACAAGACCTTCCTGAAAGTCGAGTCGCACCGGCTCAAGATGCGGCATCGCGCAGGCGGCAGCGGCCTGGAAGTCTGCCACGGTCGCGCGATGCTGGTGGATGTCTTGATCCGCCAGCTTTGGAACACCGCGAAGCAAGGCATGTCCGAACAGGCGCAGAAGGAGTTCCCCCCGGTCACGCTCGTGGCGCTCGGCGGCTATGGCCGCAGCGAGCTGAATCCATTGAGCGATCTCGACATCATGTTCCTGCACTACGGACAGGTCGTGGTCGGGTCGAAGCCGCTGCCATCGCTGGCGAAGTTGATGGACGGAGTCCTCATGCCGCTGTGGGATCTCGGCTTCAAGGTCGGGCATTCCGTCCGAACCATCGTTGAATGCATCGACGCGGCGAACTCGAAGACCGACCCCAAGAGCATGGAGAGCAAGACAGCTCTTCTTGAGGCGCGCATGGTCGTGGGCGACGCCAAGTTGTTCGAGAAGCTGCAGAAGACGGTCGTCGCCAAATGCGTGGAAGGCTTCGAGGATCAATACATCGCCGCGCGTATGATCGATCAGTCGGAACGCCGCACCAAGTTCGGCAATTCCGCGACGATGCAGGAGCCGAACATCAAGAACGGCTGCGGAGGATTGCGCGACGTGCAGAACCTGCACTGGATGGCCTTCTTCAAATACCGGACTCGCACGCTGGCCGAGATGCAGGCGCGCGACTTCATCACCGCCACCGAGCACAAGCAGTTGGAGACGGCGTATGATTTCATGCTGACCGTGCGCAACGAGATGCACTATCTCGCGTCGTCGCCGAAGCATCCCTCCGAGACGCTCACCAAGGCCCTTCAGCCGACGGTGGCCACGCACCTCGGCTACGGCGATCGTTCTCCGAGCCTCCGGCTGGAGAAGTTCATGCGCGATCTCTACAACCACATGCGGAACGTCTATCTGATCACCCGCACGCTGGAAGAGCGATTGTCCCTGCTGCCGAAGCAGCAACTGCTGCCCGACTTCCGCAAGCTCGGTCGCTTCATTCCCGCGCCGTTCAAGAAAGCGCCGCCGCAGGTCATCGATGGCTTCAAGTTCGTCGGAGACCAGATTCACCTCGTCTCCTCGCGCGTCTTCAAGGACCAGCCGCGCCGGCTCATGCGCGTCTTCCTCCATGCGCAGCAACGCGGGCTGAGACTTCATCCCGACGTCGCGCAATTGATCCGCAAGGATCTGCCGCTGGTGGATCGCAGCTTCCTCTACGACGAGCATGTGCGGGAGACGTTCCTCGAAATCCTGAACCAGCGCGGCAACGTCGCGCCTATCCTGCGGGCGATGCACGAAGTCGGCCTGCTCGGAAAGTACATCCCGGACTTCGGCAAGCTCACCTGCCTCGTCCAGCATGAGTTCTATCACCAGTACACGGCGGACGAGCACACGCTCCAATGCCTGGCGCAGCTCGACAAGGTCTGGGAATCGCAGGAGCCGGTTTACCACAATTACTCGGACATCTTTCGTGAAGTGGACCGGCCGTTCATCCTGTATCTCGCGTTATTGCTGCACGACGCCGGCAAGGCGCTGCACACCGGTGATCACTCCGATGTCGGCGCCAAGATCGCGCTGCGCATCGCCAAGCGCCTGGACCTCGATGGTGCCACCACGCACTCGCTGCGCATCCTGATCGAACAACATCTGACGATGGCGATGGTTTCGCAGCGCCGCGATCTCGATGACCCGGCGGTCGTCCGCCACTTCGCCGGCATCCTCCAGACGCCTGACAACCTGCGGATGCTCGCGCTCCACACCTACGTCGATTCTGTGGCGACGAGCGACAAGCTGTGGAACGGCTTCAAGGACGCGCTCCTCTGGTCGCTCTTCCAAAAGACGATGCTGGTGCTCCAGGGCGGCACCGACTTCATCCGCGCGGAGGAGAAACAGCGGCAGTTGCTGACCGAGGAAGTTTCCAAGATGCTCCCGCGCACCTTCCATGCAGACGAAGTGGAGGCGCACTTCACCACGCTGCCGTCGCGCTACTTTCAAGTCCATCAGGCCGAGGAAATCTTCGCCGACCTCGCGCTCGCGCATCGGTTCATGCACCAGCAGATCGAGGAGGAGGACAAGGCGCTTGAGCCCGTCATCTCCTGGCACAACGAGCCGGATCGCGGCTACACCACCGCGAAGATTTGCACGTGGGATCGCGCTGGTCTGTTCAGCATCATCACCGGCTCGTTCAGCGCCGCCGGCATCAACATCCTGAGCGCCCAGATCTTCAGCCGCGGAGACGGCATCGTGATCGACACCTTCGAGGTGACGGATGCGACCGTCGGCGGTGTGATCCATCGGGAGGAACGCGAACGGTTCGAGAAGGTTCTGAAACAGGCGTTGGTCGAGGAAGGCCCGGACTTCCGCGCGCTCATCGCCAAACGGAAATCCGCCCGGCCCCTTTACCAGTCGCTGCCCGGCGAGCGGATTCCCACCCGCATCTTCTTCGACAACGAAACCTCGGAGCGCCGGACGGTCATCGATCTGGAAGCCGAAGATCATCTCGGCCTGCTCTACGCCGCCGCACAGGCGCTGACGGATGCCGGCCTCGACATTTCTCTCGCCAAGATTTCCACCGAGAAGGGCGCGGCGATCGACAGCTTCTACGTGACTGAACTCGACGGGCGGAAAGTGACGGATTTGGAGCGCCAGCGTTTCATCGCCGAGAAGCTGATGTCCGCCCTGCGAACATTGGTCTGATCCTGGCGCGCCATGGAGCTGATGGAATCGTCTTCCACCGCGCAATAATCTTGATCCAAACCCGCCACGGACGTTTGATCCTGCCACTGTTTATGGCGCTGAATCCTGACTTGTTGCCCCGCCTGCGTTCGATCGTCGGCCCCGAGAATGTCCTCACCTCGAAGGAAGACCTGATCCCCTACTCATTCGACGGCACCGCCGCGCTGCACCAGATGCCGGGCTGCATCGTGTTCGCGCGGAACACGAACGATGTCCGCGAGGTGTTGTTGCTCGGGAACGAAACCCAGACGCCCATCGTCACGCGCGGCTCCGGGACAGGCTTGAGCGGCGGAAGCGTTCCGGCGCAGGGCTGCATCGTGCTTTGCACCGTGAAGATGCACGAGATTCTCGAAGTGGATCGCGCGAACCTCACCATGCTCGTGGAGCCTGGCGTCACCACGCTGGCCATCGCGGATGCGGCGACCGCCGTCGGGCTGTTCTACCCGCCCGATCCCGGCTCGATGAAGATCTCCACCATCGGCGGAAACGTCGCTGAGAATTCCGGCGGCTTGCGCGGACTGAAGTACGGCATCACGCGCAACTACGTCATGGGCCTCGAAGTCGTGCTGCCCGACGGCGAAATCCTGTGGACCGGCAACAAGTGCGTGAAGGACGTCGCGGGTTATTCGCTGCGCGACTTGTTCGTCGGCAGCGAAGGCACGCTCGGCGTCATCACCAAAGTCCTGTTGCGCCTCATCCCCAAGCCAGCCGCGAAGAAGACGATGGTCGCCACCTTCAACGCCATGGACCACGCCGCCCAATGCGTCTCGGACATCATCGCGGCGCAGATCATTCCCTGCACGCTGGAGTTCCTCGATCGCACCACGATTCATTGCGTCGAAGACTTCGCGAAAGTCGGTCTCCCGCTGGATTGCGAGGCGTTGCTGCTCATGGAAACGGATGGCCATCCCGCCGTCGTCAGCGAGGAAGCAGCGAAGATGGAGGAGATCGCGCGCAAGAACGGCGCGCTCGAAGTGCGCGTGGCCAAGGACGACGCGGAAGCCAACAAGCTTGCCACGGCGCGCCGCAGCGCCTTCAGCGCGCTGGCCCGCCTTGCGCCCACCACGATTCTCGAGGACGCCACCGTCCCTCGCAGCGAGCTCGCGCGCATGATCCGGTTCGTGGATGCCGTGGCGAAGAAATACAAGCTGCGCATCGGAACCTTCGGCCACATGGGCGATGGCAATCTGCATCCGACGTTCCTCACCGACGAGCGGAACAAGGAGGAAATGAAACGCGTGCACCAGGCGTTCGAGGAGATCTTCGAGGAAGCCATCCGGCTCGGCGGCACCATCACAGGCGAGCATGGCATCGGGCTGGCGAAGAAGGATTTTCTGCCGAAGTTCGCTGGCGATGCCCAGATGCGCGTGATGCGCGAACTGCGACGCGCGCTGGACCCGAAGGGCATCCTGAACCCCGGAAAGATGTTCGATTGACCGGCGTCGGAACCTCGACTCCATTCCAACATGGAAACGCATAAGCCGACCAAGGACGAACGCGACTTCGTTAAAGTCGTGAAGTTCGGCACGGCGCTCGCGCTCGGCCTCATGGCGGCGTTCCTCTACTCGCTCAAGCAGGTTCATCCTCACATTGTGATTGAGTTTGGTTTCGGGACCGTCCTGTCCTTCCTGATCACGGCTGGCTTCTCGTGGGTGTTTTGCGACGTGCTGTTCAAGGGTGAATTCGACCAGGGGGACACGGCGCAGGCCGCCATCGTGAGGAAACGTCGCGTGACGCGCTGGGTAGTCTTCTTCATCGTCGTGTCGAGTCTCGCCATGCTCGGCGCGTTCCTCTACTCGCTGAAGAACGTCACATCCGATACCCGGCGCGAGGTGCTGCAAGGCGGGGGGTTCGCGGTGCTCGTGCTTTCGATGGTCGGATTTTTCATCCACAAGGCGGTTCGCTTCTGCGAGGAGCAGGACCGCATCAACCTGGAGATGAACCGTGACGAGGAAGAGAAGGAAGACTGACAGGTCGCCGAAGTAATCGGCGGGCCGGTGGTCCTGTTCCACCCTGCACAAGGTGAACAAACGAACACCCGTCGCCATCGAATCATCCATGACTTCCCGCTTCATCACGTTCGCTCTCGGCGTTTTCTCCGCTGCGGCCCTCCACGCCGCGGAGCCCGAGGTGGACTCCAGCGCGATGCCGCGCGTTCCGGCCACGCCGCCTGAGCGCGCCACGAATACCTTCGCCCTCAAGCCGGGCTTTCGCGCCGAACTCGTCGCCTCAGAACCGCTCGTCATGAGCCCGGTGGCCATGAGCTTCGACGAGAACGGGCGGCTCTACGTCGTCGAGATGCGCGACTATTCGGAGCGCCGTCCCGAACAGCTCGGGCGCGTGCGATTGCTGGAGGACAGCGATGGCGACGGGCGTTTCGACAAGAGCACCGTCTTCGCGCAGGACATGCCGTGGCCGACTGCGGTCATCTGCTGGGACGGCGGCGTGTTCGTCGGTGCCACCCCGGACATTCTCTATTTCAAGGATACGAACCGCGATGGCGTCGCCGACGTGCGCGAAGTGATCTTCAGCGGCTTTGCCAGCGACTACGCGCCATACGCGACGAACAAGCTGAACGTCCAGGCGATGATGAACTCGCTCAACTGGTCGCTCGACAACCGCATCCATGGAGCCAGCGGCGGCAGCGGTGGCAAGGTGCGCCGGCTGGATTCGCCCTTCACCCGCGAGTGGCGTCAGCGCAACGGCGTGCCGGTGACGACAATGATGCTGCCGCCGTCCGCAGTGGATGTGCGCGGAAAAGATTTTTCGTTCGATCCGCGCACGCTCGCGTTCCGCGCCGAGAGTGGCGGTGCGCAACACGGCCTGAGCTTTGATGATGTGGGGCGAAAGTTCGTGTGCTCGAACAGCGACCATCTTCAGCAGGTGCTCTACGAGGAGCGTCACATCGGCCAGAGCACCTGGTTCAGCCTGCCGTCACCGCGCGTCAGCATTGCGGCGGACGGCCCGGCCGCGCCGGTCTATCGCATCAGCCCGGATGAGCCGTGGCGGGTGATTCGCACGCGTTGGCGCGTGTCGGGCGCGGTTCCCGGAATGATCGAAGGTGGTGGCCGGCCGAGCGGTTACTTCACCGGCGCGACTGGCGCGACCATCTATCGCGGCGATGCGTTGGGCGAAGAGTTCGTCGGAGACGCGTTCATCGCGGATTGCGGGAGCAACCTCGTTCACCGAAAGAAGCTGCGTTCCGCCACGAACAGTCTCGCGCTGATCGGAGAACGTCCGGCATCCGAGCAGGCGGTGGAGTTTCTCGCCAGCAGCGACAACTGGTTTCGCCCGGTGCAGTTCGCCAACGCACCGGACGGCGCGCTCTACATCGCGGACATGTATCGCGAAGTCATCGAGCATCCGTGGTCGATCCCGGAGTCGCTGAAGAAACATCTAGACCTGAACAGCGGGAACGATCGAGGGCGGATCTACCGCATCGTGCGCGAGGATTTCCAGCAACGTCCGCTGCCGCAACTGGGACGGCTGAGCTCCGCTGAGCTGGCGAAAGTCCTGGAACATCCGAACGGCTGGCATCGCGATACGGCGGCGCGTCTGCTCTACCAGCGACAGGAAGCCGCTGCGGTGCCCGAGCTCGAACGCGTGGCGCGGACCGGAGCAACGCTTGGCCGGATGCATGCGCTCCATGCCTTGGATGGCACTGGCACGTTGAACGAACAGCTCGTCATAGAAGCGTTGGGCGCGACCAACGCGATCCTGCGCCTGCACGGGCTGCGTCTTGCGGAACGCTTTACGGCGAATCCTTCCGCTGAACTCGTCGATGCCCTGAACAATCTCGCAAACGTCAGCGACCTCGGCGGGATGGACTTCGCCGTCGATTTCCAATTCGCCTGGACGCTGGGATCGTTGCGTCCGTCTGAGAAAGAAAAGATCGCCGAGACCTTCATGAACCGGCTGTATCGCGATGAGCATCCGGGGATTCGACCGAGCCAGAATCGCGCGGACGTCTCCGCATGGTTTCTTCCCGCGCTGATGAACTCGCTGGGGAACGATCCGGTGGAAATCCTCCAGCGAAGCCTCAACCGTCTGTCGCCGACGTTACCGCGCCAGCGTCTGGCGAACGTCGGAGGTCAGCGAGCGATGGTCACACAGTTCGCCCGGCTGATCGGCACGCGCAACGTGTCGAACGAAGTTCACCGCACGCTGGCCTTGCTGGAGAAGATGCCCGGCAATCGCCCACGCGCTGGCGCGGACGCTGAGTATCGTCTGAGCTTTGAGTTTCTTGCGAACCTCTCGGAGGGACTGGAGGAAGGCGGCGTCTCGCTGACGAAATACGATGGCGCGGCGGACTTGAAGAATCTGTTCCACGAAGCCAGCCGCGTGGCGTTCGATGCCGCCAACCCAGCGACCACCGATCGTAATGCGGCGATTCGGGCGCTGGCCTCAAAGCCTGATGCAAACGTTCAAACGAACTTGCTTCAGCTCCTCGTTGCCAGCGCGGAGTTGTCGGAGACGCGGCTGGCAGCCTTGTCTGCATTGGCGCGACCGAGTGGGGGTGAGTTTGCGCCCGAAGTGGTGGAACGCTGGTCTCACTTGCTGCCAGCGCAGCGTGTGGCGGCTCTGGAACTCCTGTTGAAGCGACCGGATCGGATTCGCGCGTTGCTGGCGGGAATGGAGAAGGGAACGATCCGCGCCAGCGAGCTGAGCATCGCTCAGCAAGCAACATTGCGGGCACATCGTGACGCGGGAATTCGTGAGCAGGCGACGACGTTGCTCGGGAAGATGGCGTCAGGTTCTCGGGCCAGTGCGTTGGAGAGGTTTCTCCCAGCACTCAACCTCACCGGGTCCGTCGCCGCCGGCCAGAAGACGTTCGTGGCGCGCTGCGCCTCGTGCCATCGGCTGGGAGGACAGGGGTTTAATCTTGGCCCCGATCTGGCCAGCGTGCGGTCGAACGGGAAGGAGAAATTGCTGACGAGCCTTCTCGATCCGAATCGCGAAGTCGCGCCGCAGTTTGCAAGTTACACGATCGAAACGAAGCACGGCGAAAGCATCGCCGGCATCATCGCCAGCGAATCCGCCACAGCAGTCTTGCTCCGGCAGGCGAACGGCGTGGAGAAGGAAACCGCGCGGAAGAACATCGTGACGATGCAGAGCCAGGGTCAGTCGCTGATGCCGGAAGGATTGGAGGAAGGATTGAGCGCGCAAGACATGGCCGACCTGCTCGAGTTTATCGTGGCCACGCCGTGACGTGTCTGAGGACGGCGGGATACTGACGATCAGACAATTACTCCGCTCGATACCCGCGCCACAGCCAGCGCAGCGAATCCGGGAGCAACGACCCGCCGTGTTTGTGCGTGTGCCCTCCGTCGCCGAACTCGAACCGGTAATCATACTTCGCGAACTTCAGCGCCGCCGCCATCTGCTGGTTCGAGAGCGGCCAGTTGCCGTGCGCGTTATCGAGATCGTTCGAGCCGTCCTGGAGGAAGATGCGCAGCGACTTGGGCGGAGTCTTGCGAATGAGCGCGGGATAGACATGCCCGCCGCGGATGTTCGTGAAGCTGCCGATGTGGCTCATCACCTTGCGGAACTGGTCGGGCCGTTCCCACGCCACGGTGAAGGCGCAGATGCCGCCGCTGCTCACGCCACAAACCGCGCGGCCTTCGGGATCTTTGGTGAGGTTGTACTTCCTGCCGACCTCGGGCAGCATCTCGTCGAGCAGGAAGCGCGCATAGGCATCGCCCAGCGAATCATACTCGAAGCTGCGATTGTTTCCTTTCCAACGGTCGGCGGGCATCTCCTCTCCGCGATGACCGGGCGTGATGAAGATGGCGATGGTCACCGGCATCTCCTTGCGCGCGATCAGGTTGTCGAACACCACCGGCACACGATACTCCTCGTTCGTCTTCACGTATTTGTGGCCGTCCATGAAGACCATCACGCACGCGGGTTTCTCGGCCGTGTATTGCGCCGGCACATACACCCAATACTCCCGCAGCGTGTTGGTGAAGACCTGGCTCTTGAACAGCAACGGCCCTTCGACGCGCCCGGTCGGCACGCCTGCCTGCGGCATGGAGTCAGGACCGAGCGTGTAATCGTCCGCAGCGAACGTGGCATGGACGGCGGCGAGCAGCAGCGTGGCGAGGCAGAAGAATGATTTCATGGCAGTGAATGGCAGAGAATTCTCCCAAGCCGGTCCACACGACAACTACGAAATGCAGTGCGAACTCATTCACTATCCAAACAGGGATTACTTTCTCTGCACGCTGCCGTCGCTCAGCCCGACGTGGCCGTGAATCGGACACGTCGTCAGCACTTTGGATGGTTCGAGTTCACTGCCGTTCGGATTCAGGAAGCGATAACTGATCGTCGATGGGTTCAGCTCTGACCATTCTGTGACGCGAACAACTGATGTGTCCGCGGGGCAGAACAAAATCTTGGGCGTCGACAGCTCCTCTTTCATCGTCAGGAAATCCGGCGGGAAGATGTCCTTGCGATCGTTGGCCCAGATCCGTGCCGCGAGCCCGATTTGCTTCATGTGATTGACGCACTGGACCGATTGCGCCTCCTCTTTCAACTGCTGCATCTGTTCAGGCGAGAGCTTCGCCGTGTCGGCCAGATTGCTCTCCGCGCGGGCGAGATTGTATGTCGCCGTGGCAAGCTGCGCCCGCAATTGCGCCGCCTCAGCCGCCTGCGTGCGCAACGTCGCGATTTCTCCGGCCTGTTTCCGAAGCTGGCTGACCTCATTCCGCAGCCGGGCCAGCTCGCGCACTTCCGCAGCGGAAGAATCCGGGGCACTCGTTCGTTGCGCCTGCAGCTCCTCGTTCTGCCGGCGCAACTCATCGGCCTCACCGGCGCTGGCCTGGGCTTGCTGCAACTGGGCGGCTTGGTCGCGCAACCGGGTCCAAAGGAATACATCCAGCGCCAGGCTGAGAATCAGAATGCCGCCCACCAGGATTTTCATAAATGGTTTTGCCGTCCAGGAACGCGCCGCTTGCCGGCGATGACGTTCAATCTGACCGTTCCGCCCCACCTTCGTCACGCGCTGGT
>CAMCCU010000165.1 GCA_945872975.1 Pedosphaera parvula Ellin514 | reverse complement strand
CCACCGACCCCGATGCGCCGGCACAAACCATCACACTCAGCCTGAGCACCAACGCCCCGGCTGGTGCCTCACTCAGTCCTGGCGGATTCTTCTCCTGGTCGCCGACCACCGCTCAAGGACCGGCAACCTACACCTTCGCAGTGTCCGCCTCCGACAACGGCATTCCCAGCCTGAGCGTCACACAAAGCATCACCATCGTTGTGCAGGAGCTTAATTTCGCCCCGTCGCTGGCGGCCATCGATGATCAATCGATCAACGAGGGCGAGCTGTTCTCCTTCACCGCCAGCGCCTCCGATCCGAACGGCGCGTCGCAGACGCTCACCTTCCGCCTGGGCGACGGTGCGCCTGAGGGCGCGACGATTGATCCCGTGACCGGCGCGTTTGCCTGGACGCCCACCGAGGCGCAGGGCCCGGCCCAGGGGCCGGGCAGTTTCCAGATCGGCATCATCGTCACTGACAACGGCACGCCGCCGCTCGCCGCCGCTCTAAGCTTCCTCGTCAACGTCGCCGAGGTGAACCGTGCGCCAGTGCTCGCGCCTATCGCCGACCAGACCATCAACGTCGGCGGCCTGCTCGTCTTCACCCTACCCGTCGAGGATCCCGACATCCCGCATCAAACTCTTTCCTACGCTCTCGGTGCGAACGCTCCTGCGGGCGCAGCCATCAGCGAGGGCGGGCTCTTCACCTGGACCCCGACGGCCGCGCAGCTCTTCACCACCAACCGGCTCGTTGTCACCGCCAGCGATGGCAGCCTCTCGTCCACGCAACGCTTCACCGTCATCGTCGTCGAGGCGAACCTCGCCCCGGCACTCGCGGCCATCGATGATCAATCGATCAGCGAGGGCAATCTGTTCTCCATTGCCGCCAGCGCTTCCGATCCGAACGGCCCTTCGCAGACGCTCACCTTCCGGCTGGGCGACGGCGCGCCGGAGGGCGCGACGATCGATCCGTTGACCGGAGTCTTAGCCTGGACGCCCACTGAGTTTCAGGGCCCGGGCAGCTTCCAGATTGGCGTCATCGTCACCGACAACGGCACGCCGCCGCTCTCCGCCGCGCGCAGCTTCCTCGTCACCGTCGCCGAGGTGAACCGCCCGCCCGTGCTCTCGCCCATCGCCGACCAGACCATCAACGTCGGCGGCTTCCTCGTCTTCACCCTGCCCGTCGAGGATCCTGACATCCCGCATCAGGCCCTTTCCTATTCTCTCGGCGCGAACGCCCCGGCGGGCGCGGCCATCAGCGAGGGCGGGCTCTTCACCTGGACCCCCACAACGGCGCAGCTCTTCACCACCAACCGTCTCGTCGTCACCGTCACCGACGGCAGCCTCTCGTCCACGCAACGCTTCACCGTCATCGTCGTCGAGGCGAACCTCGCCCCGGTGCTGGCGGCCATCGACGATCAAGATCTCGATGAGGGCGAGCTGCTCTCCTTCGCCGCCAGTGCTTCCGATCCGAACGGCCCTTCGCAGACGCTCACCTTTCGCCTGGGCGACGGTGCACCCGAGGGCGCGACGATCGATCCGTTGACCGGAGTCTTAGCCTGGACGCCCACCGAGGCTCAGGGCCCTGGCAGCTTCCAGGTCGGCATCGTCGTCACCGACAGCGGTACGCCACCGCTTTCCGCCGCGCGCAGCTTCCTCGTCAACGTCGCCGAGGTGAACCGTGCGCCCGTGCTCGCGCCCATCGCCGATCAGACCATCAACGTCGGCGGCCTGCTTGTCTTCACGCTGCCCGTCGAGGATCCCGACATCCCGCATCAAGCCCTCTCCTATTCTCTTGGCACGAACGCCCCCGCAGGCGCGGCCATCAGCGAGACGGGGCTCTTCACCTGGACCCCGACGGCCGCGCAGGCCAGCTCCACGAACGTCTTTGATGTGGTGGTGGCCGACAACGGATTCCCCTCCCGCAGCGGCACGAATCAGATTCGCATCATCGTCACCATCGGTACGCTGACGCGTCCGACGCTGAGAAGCCAAACACTGGCTGACGGAACCTTCACCGTGATCATTGATGGCGTGTCGGGCCGGACTTACTTTCTCGAACGCACCCTCTCCCTCGCGCAACCTGACTGGGTGGCAGTGGATGAAGTCGTCGGCTCGGGTGGACCGCTGGTGCTGACCGATCTGAACCCGACGGGCTCGCAGAGCTTCTATCGGGCGCGCACCCAATAGCCGGCTATTCCGGTGGAAACAGAAAGACGAGCGGCCGCCACGCGCGCATACGCCAGTAAAATTCATTGTGCTGGCTCGACTTGGCCTCGTGCCACTTGTCGAACGGCAAGGAGGTCTTCTCCAGCTCCTGATCGGTGAAAGGCCGCGCCTCGGTGAAACGCTCCAGGGATTTCCCGTCCTTCCAGCCCAAACGCCGGAGCTCATCCGCGACCAGATCGGTATAGCGCCGGTCATCGTCGTCGCCCGTGAAATCGATCGTGCCGCTGTCGAGATAGAAGCGGACCGGACCCGGTTTGCGCCGCGCCGGCTGCAGGACGCGCTCCAGGAAATTGCGTTTCTCGATGTGGAATGAGCCCGAGAGGCTCGCGGCGCGGCCAAAAACCTTCGGATGCTCCCACGCCAGCGAGACGCTGCCAATGCCGCCCAACGACGAACCCATGACGCCAGTATTGGCGGGGGTCTTCAGCGTGCGATACTCGCGATCGATCTTCGGCTTGAGTTCCTTGATGAGGAAATTCGCGTAGGCTTCGAATCTGGAGTTGTCGATTTCGTTCGTCCCACCGGCCACCGGCTTCTTTTTACCGTTGCCCGCCTCGGGAAGAACCTTTCCCCGATATTCCTTGTAGCGATATCGGGTGTTGTCCACGCCGATCATGATGATCTCGCGCATCCGGCCTTCGGCGATCAAGCGATCCGCCGTCTTGTCCAAATCCCAGCCACCCCACCCGAAACAACTGCGCGGCCCGGCGGTGCTGAAGACGTTCTGGCCGTCGTGCAGATAGAGGACGGGGTAACGCCGCTTCGGCTCGCGATCATACGATGGCGGCAGGTAAATCCGGATCGTGCGACCGCCTTCGAGGAAGCGCGAGGGCACCGGCTCTTCCTTCAACAGTCTTCCCTGACTCATTCCGTTTGTCGTCATCAGCAACAGAAGTGCAACCGTGTGGAACATCCACATGCTGCGGCAGGCTATCGGCCAGACCAATCAAAGTCGAATGACGAATTTTCAGCCATCACGAGCGTTGATTGAAGCCGGGCGACGCCGTATCAAGTCGCCCATGCTTCGCATCTACACCTACGAAAAGTGCAGCACCTGCCGCAACGCGCTTAAGTTCATCACCACGCGCGGATGGCAGGCCGACGTGGTTCCCATCCGGGAACAGCCGCCCACGAAGGCGGAGTTGAAGAAGATGCTGAACCTGGTGGGCGGAGAGATTCGCCGGCTCTTCAACACGTCCGGCCTCGACTACAAGGCGCTCGGCATGAAGGACAAGCTGCCCGCCATGAGCGAGGCCGAGGCGATCGACCTTCTGTCCAGGAACGGCAATCTGGTGAAGCGTCCCTTCGCCCTTTCAGCGAAGGGAGGAGCGGTCGGATTCAAGCCGGAGGAGTGGGAGAAACTCGGGTGAGGCTTCCATCCGAGACGAAGCGATGCCTCACGCAACGTGCGCCAAGGACGCAAAGGGGAACAATGGTGAGAAAACAATTCTCCCGCACATGACGATGGATGACGACACCTTGGCAGCGATCCGGTTTCTCCTTTTGCCTTTGCGTTCTTTGCGTGAGCATCCTTCTTCTTATGTCCAGCCAAGCGCTTCAACGAAAACCGCCATGATTCGCCTTTTACGTTTCCGGACCGCCCGTGCTAGCTTCGCCTCGTGAACGATCTTCTCATCGGTTTGCTCAGCGCGCTCGTGGCGACGAATCCGCCCGGCGCGGTGAGTAATCTCGTTCAGCAAAAGACCGGCCTGCGCGTCACCATCGCGGACGTGAACGACCCCGTCGAACAAGCCTATCAGAAGCTGATGGCCGACGACGATGCGGCCCAGGCGGAGGTCGATGGATGGATCAAGGAACGCAACAAGAGTGGAGTTCCGCAGATGGACGTTGAGAAGGCCACGCTGAATGGGCGCATCAAGCGCCGGTTCCAGCCGGTCATCAAAGGCTACGAAGACTTCCTCACCGCCCATCCCAATCACGCCAACGCGCGGATCGCCTACGGCAGTTTTCTCAACGACATCGGCGAGGAAGATTCTGCGGAAGCGCAGTGGAAGAGAGTCTCGGAGATCGACCCGAAGAATCCCGCGCCGTGGAACAATCTCGCGAACCATTACGGGCACAACGGCGACGTGAAGAAGGCCTTCGACTACTACGCGAAGGCGATGGAACTGGAACCCGCGGAGCCGGTTTACGTCCAGAATCTCGCCACCACCACCTTTCTCTTCCGTCAGGACGCGATGGAGTATTACAAGATCACCGAGCAACAGGTCTTTGCCCGCGCGATGGAACTCTATCGGAAAGCCCTGTCGCTGGATCCGGAGAACTTCAGCCTCGCGGCGGAACTCGCCCAGACGTATTACGGCATCAAGCCGCCCAAGCTTGATGACACCAATGCCATTCGCGCGGCGGAGATGAAGCTGGGGGACGAAGCGCTTGCAGCCTGGAAAGCTGCGCAGAAACTCTCGAACAACGAATTGGAGCGCGAAGGCATCCATCTCCACTTCGCCCGCTGGCAGATCAATCTCGGCCGGTATGCCGAGGCGCGAACGAGCCTCGCCTCGATCACCAACGAGCCGTGGGTCGCCACGAAGAAAACGCTCATCAGAAAGCTGGAGGGACGCGACGCTCCGGCGGCCGCCACGAACGCACCACCTCCGTTGACTGTCCCGCCTGCGCCCTGACGCTCCGCGCTACTGACGCGCGGCAATCTCCACAAACGCTTTCGCGAGCCGGGTCAGCTCAGCCCAGTTCTCGGTCTTCAGAATGTCCGCGGTGAGAAGCGATCCCCCGACGCCGAGAGCAGCACAGCCCGCCTTGAGAAAGTCTGCGGCGGTGTTCAAGTCCACACCGCCGGTCGGAACGATCTTCAAGTGCGGCAGCGGGGCACGAAGCGATTTGATGTAAGACGGCCCGAGCTTGTCAGCGGGAAAAATCTTGATGAAATCCGCGCCCGCCTCGTGCGCCGTCTGCGCCTCCGTGGGAGTGTAGGCGCCAATCATGACTGGTTTGTCCAGCACATGGGCGGCGGCGATGATCTCCAACCGGGTGATGGGGCTCACGACGAACTCGGCTCCAGCGCCAATCGCCGCCCGGCACATCTCGGCGTTGAGAACGGTGCCAGCGCCTATCAGCGCACGATCTCCAAAACGCTGGCTGGCGTCACGAATGGCTTCGAGCGCGTTAGGAACGGTGAACGTGATCTCGATGGCGATGACGCCGCCGGTGATGAGCGCCTCGCAAATTGCGGGGAGCTGGCCGGGCTTGTCCGTCCGCACGACGGCGACGATTCCGGGGTTAAGGAGACGCGAGATGATTTCAGAACGTGAGCGCATGATTTGCCGTGATTGCAGCGCAGCGACGGGAACCGGGCAAGAGGGAAAGACGAGAGCGACGGCGCAGACTTTCTCACTGTGGCATCACGACGCGGTAGAACCGGTGCAGTTCACTGATCGAGATGGTGTGCCGATCCGAACCGTGGATCTCCAGCACCGGACTCCAGCCTGTCGAGGGATCCTCTGAGAATTCCAACGAGCCACCGGGCGGCGACCAGATGATTTGAGCACTGGCTCCGTTTAGACGGATAATCATTCGCGGATGAACAACCACCTGCGCCGGCAGCACACCGTAAACGTCCATGCTGAAGGTCAGGTTCTCGCTCTGCAAATTTCCCTGGTGAAGCTCCACCGCCAGCACATTCTCACCGGCCACCAGGCTGGGCACGTACGCCTCAAACACTTCGCCAATCGCATCGCCCAATAAACGGGAGGCCAGCGTGTTGTAGGAAATGGGACCCTCGGGCATCCCGGCCCGGAGAAACTCCACGCCGTTCAGATAAAAGACAGCACCGTCGTTGAGGATCGTTTCCAGCCGGAGAATGGAATGGGCGGCATCGCCCTCGAAGTTGAACTTCGTCCGGAAATAGACCGTGGGAATCTGCGCCGTGCTAGTCGTGTTGGACAGGGTGATGCAGGTGCGAACCTCATCCGGCGACACAGGAATGAAAGTGCGGCACACCGATCCATCCAGGTCACGGGAGGCGTCGAAGGGTGCCAGGCCGGTGAGCCATGCGCTGTCGTCGAAGCCGGTTGCCGTCCAGCCTGTCCCCAAGTCCGTGCCGGATTGATCGTAACGCCAGGTTTGAATTTCATCGCTCAACACGAGCGGCGCGGTGAAGGAGGCGACAACGACCTCGCTTCCGGCCGGCAAGGAGTTGCCGTGATCGATCAGCTCCGGCAAATCGGTAAGACGCCGGACGACATAAGTGGTGTTCGGATCGCGCGGTTGCTCCGTCTGCAGAATGAGCGTTGTGCCCGTGAGCATCGTCCCAGAAAGGACCGTCAGCGATTCAGTTCCATCCAGGGAGATCACTTCCCAGTCGAAATTCTCCACGGCCGATCCCGGCTCCGGCGGCTCGGAGAAAGTGATTTGGATTTCAGTGGGGCTGCCTTGGCCCAGCGCATAAAGAATGACCACCCCGTTGGTATCCGGCACATAGGTGACCACGGCCGTCCGACTGGTGATGCTGCCCACGTTATTCGAGGCGATGCAGAAGTAGCTGCCGGCATCGGCCGCGCTCATGAACGGGATGACAACGCTGTCGTTGATGGCACCGGGAAAAACTGCTCCATTTCGATACCACTGAAAACTCGGCGGCGGGAATCCGCTGGCCTGGGCGAGCAGAGTGGTGGCCCCATCCTGCGCCACGCTGCGAGATGCGGGTTCAGCTGGATCGAGAAAGATGGGGCCTTGCGACGAGATGACTTCCAGCGCCAGCCCGAACAAGATGTCCGAGCTGGTGTCGCTATATTGGTGAAGCTCGACTGCGAGCACGTTCTCACCCTGCACCAGGCTGCCGGTTGGAACTGAGATCTGTGACGCGACGCCTTCGGGAAACGCCAACTGCGCCTTGGTGGAGAAGGAAATTGATCCACTGGGGAGCCGGATTCTCGAAACCTCGGCCCCGTTCAGATAAATCACCGCCCCGTCATCGATGTAGGCAGAGGCCTGAAGATTGAGGCCCACCGTGCTGCCGTTGAAATTGAAACGGGTCCGGAAGTAATAGGTCGTGCGGCCCGCCCCCATCAGCAGCGGCGTCCTGACCGGGACCGGATACGGATACGGCGTCGTGTTCTCGACGCCGAACAGCCCGCGTCCCGTCGGCCAGGTATTCTCGGCCGGGAAGTTAACCGCCCGCCAGGCGGTGCCAAGATTTGCGCCCGAATCGTTGAATCGCCAGGTGGCATTCGTCAGATCGATCAAGGTGGCTGCAGGCTGGGCGAACCCAGTTGAAACACACAGCAACAGCCCGGCGCAGGCAAGAAGCGCACATAGCTTCGCCAGCCTGACGTCGATACTGCAAAACGCCGGGAACGCCAGGCGGCAACGCTGAGACGTCGCAAGCTGGCAGACCGCAGGCCGGGAAAAGTTGTGGAGCGGATTCACGCACCCACATTGAACCATATTTCCGGACGTGAAGCAATCCTCAGGACGTGACGAGTTTGGCACAGGGAAACCGCCCAAACGGCGGTTCCCCCGAGTGTGAAAAGCGGGCGATTACTTGCCGTGGTTGCGGATGAAGCTGATGCACTGCGTCACTTCCGGCACGGAGTGATCCCAGTTGTATTCGAACTCGATGGAGATGTTGCCCTCGAAGCCCTGCGCCTTGAGCTCAGCCAGCACCAGCGCCATGCGACCCACACCTGTGCCCGTCGGCACTTCATGAGCCTGCGGACCAAATTCAGTCTTGTCCTTCAGGTGCGCGCTGATCACACGGCCCTTGAGCACCTTGATGCAATAGAGAGGATCGAGGCCGGACGTCTGCCAGTGACCGGTGTCCGCGCACGCGCCGATGCGCGCATCCCGATCCTTGGTCACCTCGACGATGTAATGCGGATCCCAGACGCGATAGTTCGGGTTCTTGACCTGGCGGGGATGATCATGGATGCCCACGCGAATGTCGTGCTGCTTCACGAGCGGCTCGATGATGTCGAGCTTGTCCACTTGCTCGGTCGTGACCCCATACAGTTTCAGGCGCTTCGCGAACTTGAAGATCTGTTCCCACTCCGCCTGATCCTTGCCGCTCACTACGCCGTAATTCGCAGCCTTGATGCCGTGCTCGGCCAGCTTCTTCTCGACGCGCACGATGACTTCCTCGGAAGCGGTGTGGCCCCACTTGATGTTCGGTTCGTCCTTGGTGAGCTTCTGGCCGGGGAAAAACTCGATGACCTTGCCGCCTGCCTCGGCGGTCTTCTCAATCGCTTCGAAGACACTGAAACGATTGAACGTGTAGGCTTGGGCGCCAACCGCGAATCCGTTCTGCTTGAAAGCGTCCGGGATCGGATCGGCAGAGACATTGAGGACGGCGGCAAGCGCGAAGGCCACGATACCAACGTGGCGAAGGAATGTTTGTTTCATAAGTTTGTGGTTCGTCGAAAGCGACAAGTTAGCTCAGGGAGTTTGTTTGTTGAACGGGCAAATGGCACTCCGAACTGACGGCGGAGTCAAAGTAAAATTCAATCACGGCACCAGGACGCGCAGTGCGTGACGCCGAACGGAGAACGTCGCGGGCAGATGCCCGACGTTGTCGCCGTCCAGTTCCACCGCCACGTTGCCCGGGCTGGTGAGCGTGAAGGATTCCGCCTGAAACGTGTGACAGCCGGCGGCGGAATGAATCTGATCCGTCAGCCAGCCCCAGCCAGAACGCAGGAGCGTTTCCCAGTTCACCTTCGGAAACACCGTCACATCCAGCAGCCCATCGCGCAGGTCGGCCTTGGGAAACAACTCGAAGCTCCCGCCGTAGAAACGTCCGTTGCCGATGAGGATGAGCTCTCCCTGAGCACCAGCGTGCGCGGCGGCGGCAATGATCTGCGACTTCGGTTCCGCCAATGCCTTGAAGCCGGCGAAGACGTAAGCGAGCGGGCCAAACGATTTCTTCTGCTCCCAATCAACGAGCTCGATGGCGCGCGAATCGAGTCCTGCCCCGGCGAGCTGGCCGAAGTGACGCCGCTGCGGCTTGCCATCTTTTGTGAACTCGACTTGCGGCAGATCAATCAACAACTCGCGTCCTTGCTCGATGATTCTCCACGCCGCATCGAACTGCATCGGCAGCCGGAGCTCGCGCGCGAAGACGTTGATCGTGCCGAGCGGCAGCACGCCGAGGCGCGTCCGGTTCAACCCCTCTGCCTCGTCAGCGATGCCGTTGATGACTTCGTTCACCGTGCCGTCGCCGCCCGCCGCGATGACGATCTCGAATCCCTCGCGCACCGCTTCCGCCGCGAGCGGACGGCCGCTGCCGGCTGCGTAGGTGGGCTTGAGCGTGACGCGCGCTGAGAGCGCCGCGAGCTGATCGCGAAACTGTTTCGCTTTCTCGCCGCGCGCTGCGGGATTGAAGATGACACAGGTTTTCACTTGGGTTGGCGGCGCGGAATTCAACGGCCTGACGACCAATCAGGCTCGAAACGGCATGGTCGATCAAGCCGTCATTTTGTTTCCACGCGGTAGATTCTCTGCGTGATGATTGAGTCCCTGTTCGTCACCGTGATGGCGGAGCCGGTGCCTGTCACTACGCGCAATGCCTGCCAGGTTCCGTTACCTAGCACTTCGGTGGATTGAACTTCATAGGCCCGGCCAGACTGGGTGGTGAACGAGAAAACAAAGTCGTTCCCCACCCACATTGGATTGAGTAGAGCAACCGGCAAAGGCGTAATGTTGGAGACTGCCACAGTGACGGGAACCGAAATCGTGCTCGTTCCCCGATTGTCCGTGGCCTTCACGGTCAGCGCATAACTTCCCGCCATCACGCTGTTCCAACTGAAGCCATACGGACTCGTTGTGTCTTCACCGAGTTTGGCCGCGCCATTGAAGAACTCCACTTTGGCCACGGTGCCGTCACTGTCGGTGGCGCTGGCGGCGATGGTGATTATGGCCGGAGCGATGAAGGATTGTCCGTTGGTCGGGCTGGTGATCGCCGCGGTCGGCAGTGCGTTGACCACAATGCTCACACTGTTGGTGGCCTTGGCACCGAGGTTGTCGGTCGCCACTGCGGAGAGTGTGTAGCTCCCGGCGGCCAGG
>CAMCCU010000164.1 GCA_945872975.1 Pedosphaera parvula Ellin514 | reverse complement strand
ACCGTCACCGTCTGGTTCGCCGCCGCCGAGCCGCCGTTGTTATCCGCCAGCGACACGCTGATCGTTTTGACATCGGAAGCGGTCGCCGTCGGACCGTCATCCAGGTAGCGGTGCGAGGTGGAGAAGGTGAGCACTCCTGCCGCCAGGTTCAGCACCGTGTTGGCCGAACCATCCGCCCACGCGATGGTCACAACGTGCGCATCCAGCGGATCTGCATCCGTCAAACTTCCCGCCAGGCTGACGACGTCATTTTCGTTGATCGGCAGCGGGGATGCCGCAGCCAATGTGAGCACTGGAGCATCATTCACATTCAGGACGGTCACCGTGACGGTGGTGGTGGCGCTGCCGCCGTTCCCATCGCTGATGGTGTAGGTGAAGGAGTCGGAGCCGTAGAAGTCCGGCGCTGGCGCATAGCTGACGCCCGCCGCCGTGAAGGTCACTGTGCCATACGCCCCTGGTGTGACCCCGATGACCACCAGCGTTTCCGGTGCGTCGGGCGCGAAGCTGTCGTTGGCGAGCACGTTGATGGCATTGGCACCGCTGTCCTCGTTGATCGTGATCGAGTCGGCTTGGGCAACCGGAGCGTCGTTTACCGGATTGACCATGATGGAGACGGTCGCAATCGCCGAATCCACCGTGTTGTCATTCACTTTGAAGGTGAAACTGTCCGGCCCGAAGTAATTGGCCGCCGGAGTATAGACAAGATTCGGCACCACGCCGGACAACACACCGTGGGCCGGCGGCGTAACGATGCTGAAGCTCAGCGCATCACCGTCGAGGTCGGAGCCGGTCAAGGTCAGGTTCGCGACGGTGTCTTCATTGAGCGCCACCGCTTGGCTGTCGGCTGTCGGCGTGTCATTCACTGGGGTGACTGTGATGCCAATGACCGCCGTCACTGTGATCGTGCCGTCGCTCACTTCGAACGTGAACGAATCGCTGCCGTGATAGTTGGCGGCAGGTGTGTAAGTCAGGTTAGGCGCGGTGCCGCTGAGCGTGCCGTGCAGCGGGCCAGTCGTCACCAAGTAGGTCAGGAGGTTGGCCGGCAGGTCCACGTCGGAGCCGGTCAGGGTAACCACTGCCGCCATGTCTTCCGGCGTGGTGACGGACTGCGCATTGGCCACCGGAGCCGCATTCACCTCGTTGACCGTGATGGTGATGGTTTGCTCGCTCATCAAGCCGCCGCCATCGGTCACTCGGAACGTGACCGTGTAGGAGCCCGGTCCCTGCGCTTCCGTCGGCGTCCAGGCAAAGGCGCCCGTGCCTGCATCTAGCGTCATGCCCGTCTGGGCACCGCTCGCGATGGAGTAACTCAGCGGGTTCGCTGGAAGATCGGCGTCCGTTGCGGCAAGGGCGAAGGCGAGGGTCGCTTGCTCATCAATCGCTTGATTGCCGGGACTGGTCAGAACCGGCGCCACGTTCACCTCGGTAACATGGAGCACGATCAGGGAATCCGCCGTGGTCACACCATCCGAAATGCGAACGGCAAAAGGGTAATCGCCCGCGCCTTGATCCTCGGTGGGCGTCCAGTTGAACAGACCCGTCGTCGCGTCAATCGTCGCTCCGGTCGGCGCGCCGATGAGCGAGAACGTTAGCGACTGCACCGGCGCATCCGGATCGCTGCCCGAGGCGTCGAACGTGAAGTTGACCAGTTCCGGAATCGTGTCTTCGGCCGGAACATCCGTGATCGTCGGAACCACGTTCACTTCGCTGACCGTAATGGTGATCGTCTGCTCGCTCATCACACCTGCTGCGTCCGTGACCTGGAAGGTCACCGTGTAAACACCCGGTCCCTGCGCTTCGGTGGGGGTCCAGGTAAACGCGCCGGTGCCCGCATCAAGCACCATGCCGAACTCGCCGCCGCTCGCGATGGAGTAGGTCAACGTGTCCGTTGGCAAATCAACGTCCGTGGCGGACAAGGTGAAAGCCAGCGGTTCGAGTTCGTTGACCAACTTGTCGCCGGGAGCGGCCAGGAGCGGTCCGTCGTTCACTGCGGTAACCGTGATGGACACCGTGACGACCGCCGAATCGAGCGCGCCGTCGTTCACCATGAAGGTGAAGCTGTCCGGCCCGTTATAGTTGGCCGCCGGCGTGTAAGTGAGGCTTGGGATCGTGCCGCTCAAGGTGCCGTGAGCCGGGCCGCTCACGACAGAGAAGCTCAGGATGTTGACCGGCAGATCGGCATCCGATCCCGCCAGGGTAATCCCCAGCGCGGTGTCCTCAGCTGTCATGACCGTCTGGCCGTTCGCCACCGGTGCCACATTCACTTCCGTGACATGCAGCAAGATCGGCGCATCGGCGGTGGTGACGCCGTCCGAGATGCGGATGGCAAACGTATAGTCGCTGGGCCCTTGGTTCTCCGCCGGGGTCCAACTGAACACGCCGGTCGTCGCGTCAATCGTTGCTCCGGCAGGCGCGCCCATTAGCGAATACGTGAGCGACTGCACTGGCGCATCCGGATCGCTGCCCGAGGCATCAAACGTGAAGTTCACCAGTTCCGCGATCGTGTCCTCAGCCGGGACATCCGTAATCGTGGGAACCACATTCACCTCACTCACCGTAATGGTGATCGTCTGCGCGCTCATCAAACCCGCCAGGTCCGTCACCCGGAAGGTCACAGTATAAACGCCCGGTCCCTGGGCTTCCGTTGGCGTCCATGCGAAAGCGCCGCTGCTCCCGTCCAGGGTCATGCCTGACTCGCCGCCGCTCGCGATGGAGTAGGTCAACGTGTCCGTGGGCAAATCAACGTCCGTGGCGGACAAGGTGAAGGCCAGCGAGTCGAGTTCGTTGACCATCTTGTTGCCAGGATTGGCCAGTTGCGGTCCGTCGTTCACGGGGATGACATTGATCGTGACCGTGGCAATGGCGGAATCCACCACACCATCGTTGACCCGGTAGGTGAAACTGTCCGGACCGTTGAAGTTCGCGACCGGCGTGTAGGTGAACCGTCCGTCCGGCTGGAGCGTCAGGGTGCCGTGAGACGCGCTGCTGACCAACACTGCCGTCAGGGTGTTAGCGTCCACGTCGCTGTCATTGGCGAGCACGCCATTCGCTGCGGAAGCCAGCGACAGAATCATGTCTTCGCCGAGGTTGTAGCTGTCTTTCACCGCCTCCGGTCCGTCGTTCACTGCGGTGACGTTAATGGAGACGGTGGCCGCGGCGGAATCCACAGTGCCGTCGTTGGCCTTGAAGGTGAAGCTGTCCGGGCCGTTGTAGTTGGCGGCCGGGGTGTAGGTCACGTTCGGCGCGACGCCGCTCAGCGTGCCGTGGGCCGGCGAGACCACGATGTTGTAGGTCAACGAACTGCCTTCCACGTCCGAACCCGTGAGCGTAATGGGTTTGGCGGTGTCTTCGGACGTGCTGACGGATTGAGCGTGGGCCATCGGCGCGTCGTTCACGGCGGTGACGGTGATGGTGACGCTGGCGCTGGCCGTGCCGCCCTTCCCGTCGGCGATGGTGTAGTTGAAGGAATCCGGACCGTTGTAATTAGCGACCGGAGTATAGGTGAACGAGCCATCGGCATTCATTGACAGCGTGCCATAGGCCGGAGTCGATGCGGACGTCACCGTCAAGGCATCACCGTCCGGGTCGCTGTCGTTCGCGAGAACGCCGGATGCCGGGACCGTAAGAACACCGTCCTCGGGCGTGCCGTAGCTGTCGTTGACGGCGACGGGAAACTGATTCGCATCACCCGCGAGAATGAAGCCATTCGCAGAGCTGCCGCCCGCGATGCGAAGGATCGTCTTGCCGGCGGGCAGAGGATTCACCCGGATCGGTGAGGTGAAAACCGGTGGAGAGAAGCTGCCGTTACCCAATTCGCCGTTCTGTGCGTTACCCCAGCCCCACAGCGAGCCGTCGGTGGCCAACACATAGTTATGAAACCCACCTGCGGCGATGGTCTTGATAGTTTGGCTGCCGAGTGGCGACAGGTTCACCGCCGTTGGATAATAGGCATCGGCGGTGGTTCCATTGCCTATTTGGCCGTAGTAGTTGTCGCCCCAGGCCCAAATAGTCCCGTCATTCATCAAGGCAATGGTGTGGCCGATCCCCGTCGCAATCGACACTGGCATTCGGCCAGCACCCCAAACCGGGGTCACCTGAATCGGCGTATACGCTAAACCTCCACTCCCATTGCCGAGTTCTCCGTTAAACCCATGGCCCCACGCCCAAACAGTTCCATCGCCCGCCAAGGCCACCGAATGATAGTAACCACTGGCAATGGCAATTACCGTGCGACCGCCGAGGGGTGATAGATTTACTCGGTTCGGGGAATAAACATTTCCGTTCCCTCCATAACCCAATTGTCCGTAGTAGCCGTTTCCCCAGGCCCAGACGGTGCCGTCGCTGGCCAGCGCCAAGCTGTGTTCACGGCCACCTGCTATTTGCACGGCGGTGCGTCCTTCTGGCAGTGCGTTGACTTGAACTGGAGACACGCGGCTATCAGTCCGGCCATGACCCAGTTGTCCGGAGCCCCCCAAGCCCCAAGCCCAGAGGCTGCCGTCGTTCGCCACCACAAGATTATGCAATGCACCTGCGGCGATCTGCGCAGCGGTGCGCCCTCCAAGCAGTGCGTTGACTTGAACTGGCGAGTAGGTGGTGGCAAAGCTGCCGTTTCCAATCTGGCCATAGTTCCCGTTGCCCCAAGCCCAGAGGCTGCCGTCATTGGCTTGGGCGAGCGAAGCGCTTTCTCCTCCCGCGACCGCGACTACCTTTCGTCCGTCTGGCAAGCTGAGAACCGGGGTGGGTGTGCTGCGGTTGGCCCGGTCTCCCGTGCCGAGTTGTCCATACGAGTTCCATCCCATCGCATAAAGCGAGCCGGGGATCGGCGAAGTACCCGAGGGCGTCCCGTCCGTGAACTGCATCTGAGCTACCAGCGCGGAGCTTTCTCCGGTTGCCGTAAGCAAAAGGGTCGCACCCAGACAGTCGTCTTCGCACACATGCCACGTGCTCTGGAACGCCCCATCGCTTCCTGCCAGCACGGCCCAAGGCTCATGCTCGTCGCCTGAGTTCGGCGTCCCATCCGCGTGGAGCACCTGCAACCAGACCGTTTCTCCGGCTTGGAAATCTTTGCCCGAGATGTAGGCCGTCGCGCCCGGGGGATAGTCGGCTTGGTCCGTGCCCACGAACGGTCGTGATATTTGCTCCGGTACCGACAACGTTGGCTGATCCGGTAGTGGCATTTCCTGCGCGAGGAGACGCAAGACGGCACCGGGTTGGCCAATCGCCAGCCACAGGATCAAGGCTAGTGACAATAGGCGTGACATCACCCCAATTGGCTTGATGCGCAGGCGCAGGCGATTTGATGGCGGGGCAGGGGGCAATGATTTGGGCAGAAAGGTGTTCAGGTTGTTCATATCGCGACTGATTTGTTCGATGGTTAAACCGTGGCGGGAACCCGAACCTTACAACGATTGGAGAAAAAGATTGGCCAACGAGAGATCGACGGAATGCAATCCGACATCTCGTTCCTTAGACCTGATTCCTGCGACTCGAATCAGCGAAGTGGAATGGGAATGACGGTCCGTCGCTACGCCTTGCGCGCGATCACGGACGGTTTGTACCCCAGGATACGTTGCCATCCCTTTTCATCCACTACTCGCCTCACGATTCGCCAATGCGTGTCGCTCTCGAACTGCCAGCGGTTGTCCTTGAGGAACTGGTTCACCTCTTTGCGCGTTGGGCGATGGTCAAAGCGGCGATCGCCGACGTGCGGCGCATCCATCACATCGTGGAGAAGCCATTTCGTGGAACCGCCTCGGTGACCCTCCGGGAACTTCGGATTCCGAACGGCATGCACCAGCATCCATTGCCCTTTGGGAAGCTGCAATACCAGCAGCGCATCATCGACATACCAGGGCCGGCTGTCTTCCCGCGACACGAAGACGAGAAGAGTTGCTGTCTGCACCTTGCGATAGCCGAGGTCTTGGAGGATCGAAGTTGAAGTAACTTCATTCGTGGCGACCGGCGTGGCCGCACTGCAAGACCAGACTCCCAACGCAGCGGCTGCGAGCACGATCCCGATTCGCTGAATCCTACGATTCATTCCACGACCTTGAGATTCTGGGAACGGTCGATCAACTCTTCTTTGTCCACGGCCTCGGTACCCATCTGCGCCGCAGCTACCGGTGAATCATCGAGCAACATCTGCTCGCAACCGGGGCAGACGTTCGGATTTGTGGCGCTGTCCACCGTCATGCGTCCGGCGCAGCAGCGGCAGATAGAATGCTCGCGTGACATCAGTCTGAAAGGAGCGGGTGACAAGCTCTAGCGGTTTAAGCCGGCGACGGAGTGGCGACCTTTCAATTTTTTTTGCTGGCTTGAAAAGAAAACGCCAGTGAGGTCATCACTGGCGCGGGTTGGGAAGGCCACAATGCCACAATCAGGGCACTGAGAGACGCCGCACCAGCGCAGTTGAACTTCCGGTAACTGGATCGGGAAAGCGGCCGCCAGCTAACACATTTCCGACCATGTCAACAGTCACGGAGAACGCTGTGCCACCGGAGAATGCATCGGTCACGTAGTACGGTGCGTTGCCATCCGGACTCGCCCAAACGCGCCAGCCGAATGGCGCCTCGCCGCTGCCGCTGAGAAACACACGGCCAAACGCATCGGCCGTAAGGGATTGAATGGCGTAGGGATTTACGAATCGCGCCTGCTCTGTCCATCGGATGGCATTTGAGGCCGTCGCATCAAAGGTTCCCTTGCGAACGACCGTGTAGGTTATCGCAGGCGTTTTCCTGGTGGCAGGTTGAGTCGCAGAGCCAACAGTGAAAACGCTGCCGTCTACTGGCGATATGGACAGCGCCATGCATTGATTCCCCGTGCTAGTGGCGTCAACAGTAGTCCATGTAGTTCCACCGTTACTGCGCCGGACGATCCACTGCGAGTCACCACTTTTCGGATAGGCCAGTCCACCGACGTAAACTTGTTCGGGTTGTCCCGCAACGTTAGCCGGTTTGATTGCAATCGTTTGAGCACGAGAATTGTTACGCGACGTGAGAGCGAAGGAATCGACCGTGCTCCAGTTCCAAACACCGTTGCCGCTTGCGCCTCGGCGAACAGTCCAGATCTGCTGCGAGCCCGGTCCGTTTACGTACGAACTGCCTGCGACGTAAATAGCCCCGCTGCTGTCCACCGCAACATCGTATAGCTCCCAAAAAGCAAGACTGTTGCCGGCGTAGAGCGCCGCCCAGGTCTGCCCACCGTCTTCGGATTTCAGCACATTCCAGTGGTCACCGGTCGAGTTAACACCCGCGATGTAAAGATTGTTTCCCGCATCGCTGACCAGTTTAGTGGCAGGCACGGCCAACACCTCCGACACAGTCGTCCAAGAGGTGCCGCTGTCGGAACTGCGTCGCACGTACTTTAAAACAGTTCCATCCGCTTGCGGCAGCCACACGAGTGAATAGAGACTTCCGTCAGCAGTGCTCGCGAGGGCCCGCACATTACTTCCCGTTGGCTGGTCCACGGTCTCCCATTCTTGAGCGACAAGGCACGACGTCGTCTGCAAAAAGGCGGCGGCTCCCAACATCAGTAAAAAAGGTTTCGTTTTCATGTTTTAATCCATTGATCAAAGTTTTTGTTGACTGCGAACAAGGGGTTAAACCGGCATCGAGGCGCGAACCTTACAATTCTTTGCAGGGCAAAATGAGGACCTGGCTATTCAGCGGTCGTTACTGGAAAAGTTGCGGAGCGCGTGCGCGCACCGATTGAAGCAATTCTGCCAATTCGCTGGGCTTGAGCGCGATCAAGACGCCGTTGGCATTCAGCCGGGAGCCAGACAAAAGCCGCGCGTAGTCGGAGATGATGTCCACCGGCAGTGGCGTCTCGGCAAGATCCCAGGATTGCAGAAGGTTCGGATCGCTCAAGGTGAGCAACCGGTTCCCCAGCAAGACGGCCAGACGGACGTAGCCTTCCGTCCAGATCAACGGCGTCACGGCTTCGCCAGTCCTTGCGTCGTACAAGCGCACGGCTCGGGAACGATCGAGTGAAATGATGAATCGTCCGTCCAGGCTCCAAGTCGATATCCGTGGAGAGTCTTCGCTCACAGTTCCCAAATTCCGTTTACCGGTCGTCGCGTCCCAAACCTTCGATGGACCCAGTCCCGCGGTGATGATCCGACGGCGGTCCGGACTCCAAACCACGGCATGAAGCTCGCCGCTTTGCCGGAATGGTGGCGTCAACGGCTCGCCCGTGCGGGCGCTCCAGATGCGTCCGCAATTGTCGCCTGTGCCCATGGCAAAGCGGCCGGACTCCAGATCGAAATCGAAGGCCACGGTTCTGCTACCAGTTCGGATTGGCTGCCCGAAAAACTTTTCGGTAACGAGATCGAACAAGTGTAAATCCTGATGGTCCGGGCGTTCGATCAACGCCGTTCGGCCGTCCGGGAAGAACCGCATATAGAGCATTGTGCCCTCGGGTACGGAAACCGTTCGTTCCAACGTGCCGTCGCTGGTTTTCCAAATCCGAATGCGCTGGTCTTCGCAGTGGGTGAGCAGATGGGTGCCGGCGGGATTGAATGCCGCGTCGCCAAATCTCGACGGATGCGGCAGCACGAAGTGACGGATCGCTCCGTCCTCCTCGCACCACAAATCAACCGCTGCGGGAGTCGTCTTGCTTCCCCAGGCACGTCCATCGTTCTGAGGAACCACGGCCCAATGACGGCCATCGCGACCATGAGCCACAAACGGGCCGTTCGTTGTCACCGTCTGTTTCAGCGCGTGGATCTCGGCCATCCGGTCGAGATCCACCACGCGAATGGTTCTGTCTCGCAACGGAAGGGTCAGGCGGCGCTGATCGGGACTGAGCAGTCTCGCATATGAGCCCCGGTCTCTTGTTGAAATGGCGGCCTCGAAGCGCTTTTCCTTCGAGGCGGCTGGCTGTTTCAGCTTCCAGACGATGGCGGTTCCAGCGTCGATGGTGGCCAGTATGCGCGTGCCGTCTCTGGAAAATTCCAACGACTCAACCCAACCGCTGTGGCGCACGGGTGGGTAAAGAAGTTCGCCCGTCCCCGGGTTGAAGATGCTCACTAGCCCCCCGTCTTCGCCGACCGCCACCGCCTTGCCGTCCGGGCTGAAGGCCCAGCACCGCGGGGTTCTGATTTCGGCGGCGGGCAGGATTTCTTCGCGAGTGTGAACGTCCAGGAAATAGAGTCGCCGGTCCTTTCTCTCGATGTCGCCGCCCAGCATGAGCCGGCGGCCAGCCGGGTCGGTGAAGGCGAGGACGCAGACGTCCGAGATGGCCAGCGGGATGGGCGCGCCGATTTGGGCCCCGGTTTCGAGATCCCAAAGATGCACGGTTGAATTTGTGATGCCGCTCGACGGCGCACTCACCGCGGCCAGCCTTCGTCCGTCGGCGCTCAAGACGGCACGTATCACTTTGCCGTCGTGGCGCAGTTCACCAGCGGCCTCGCCCGAAGGCAAACGCCAGAGCCGAACCGTTCCATCGTCACTTGAGGAGGCCAGCATGCTCCCGTCGGCGTTGAACGAGAACGACGTGATGGCCCGGCGATGGCCGGGCAGTTGCAGGATGTCCCGCCCGTCTCGGATATCGATAAGTCGGATCGCATGGTTGGAATTCGCCAAGGCCAACCAGTGGTCGTCCGGGCTAAATGTGCCGGCGAGCACGTTCGTGGTCCGTTCACTGAAAATCCAACGGTTGCTGGCGAGATCAATGACGACCGCGCGGTTGATCGACGGGTGGCCAAATCTTCCGTAGTTCGGCGGTGGAGCGGTCGAGACGAGCAGGCGTTGCCCGTCCAGTGTGAAGCGCATCTGACCAACGGGAAGGTTTGTTTCCGATTCCCACTTCGACGTTCCAGTCTCGGCGTCCCAAACGTTCAAGCGACCGGACGCTGTGCCGGTGGCGAACAACTGCCCATCTTCACTAAACGCACCCGCCAACAATGATTGGTCATGGGCGGTGACCTGAATTGGACATGGCAGGTCATCGAACAGGCGCTGAAGGCGCAGACGATGGATGGCCGATTCCGCGGCACTGTTCGTGACGAACGGCAACGCCTCGGCAAACCATAGCACCGCTTGCGTGGGATCCGTGTCCAGCACGCGTACACCGTTCGCCACGTTGAGGTGCACCAGGCGCTCGCGATTCTCATCGGCGAGCTTGTCTTTCTCGCCCGCCAGGCGCGCGTTAGTGTTCGCCAGTTCCCGCACGATGCGTGTCTGGCGGGCCTGGTAAAGCCAACCCGACAGCGTCAGCACCCCCACCAAAGTCACCGCCAGCCCCGTTCTCCGGAG
>CAMCCU010000163.1 GCA_945872975.1 Pedosphaera parvula Ellin514 | reverse complement strand
TTCGCGGGCGAGATCACCCGGGGCATCATCGTCGCGGAAACCAATCAATTCTCCTTTGTCGTTCCGCCGGGATTTTCCAAGCAGATCGACGCCGCCGCAAAAAAGATTTCTCTCACCTCGACCAGTTACACCTGCGCCATCACCGCGATCATTCACGAATCAGCAACCGAAGGTAAGGCCGACCTCAAGCCGGAAACCGTGCGTCAACTACTGGTGAGCCGCTACAAGGAGGCTCGTGTAGTCGATGAGTTCAATGCGTCGATTGAATCGATGAGCGGACCCGCCTTTGAAATCGAGTGGACCGGCGCAGTGGGGAAGATGTCCACTCGCGCCGCGTTCATACCTTATCCGGGAGGGCACTTCGAGGTCACCGTCCAGGCACCGACACCAGAATTCCGCACCTACGATCAGGCGTTGTTCCAGCTTCTGATGTCTGTTCGCACCAGCCCCATCGGAGCCAAGCTCGCCGTTCAGGAATACCTGTCCGAGCTTTAAGCCACGGCTATCCATAGTAAGAGGACATCACTCCTCTCCGACCCGTCCTCCGCCCGCTTGCTGCCAGCGGGCCACTCAAATTTCTTCCTTCTCAGAACCAGCGGAGCTGAACCAAGCTGAGGGCAATGAAACGTCTGGACGTCGCGCTCGTCGAGCGCGGGCTAGCCACAAGCCGGGAGAAAGCCCAGCGAGCCGTCATGGCTGGCCTGGTCAGGATCAATGGCCAGCCCGCGCGCAAATCCAGCGATGCGATCAAGGACAACGACGAGGTATCGGTCACCGAAGGCGAGAAGTATGTGAGCCGCGGCGGGCACAAACTTGAGCACGCGCTGAAGGAATTTGCGTTGGACGTGACCGGGGTCACCGCAATCGACCTCGGAGCCTCGACCGGCGGGTTCACCGACTGCCTCCTGCAACATGGCGCGGCGAAAGTCTTCGCCGTGGATGTCGGCCACGGCCAGCTCGCGTGGACGCTCCGCAATCATCCGCAGGTGGTCGTGATGGAAAAGACCAACGCCCGTGAGTTGACGCCTGGCGGATTCCCAAAGCCATTCAGTCCGACGGACGTCATCGTCATCGATTGCTCCTTCATTTCACTTCGCAAGATTCTCCCGCCCGCTGTTGCCTTGTTGCGGCCAGCAGGTAGAATCGTCGCGTTGATTAAACCCCAATTCGAAGCAGGCAAAGCAGAGGCCGACAAGGGTGCCGGCGTCATCACCGACCCGGCGATTCACGAGCGGGTGATTCGCGAACTCCAAGAATTCACCGGCTCGATTCCTCAACTGACCTGGCGGTCTGTGACCCCTTCTCCTCTGCTTGGCCCCGCAGGCAACCGCGAATTCCTCGCCCTCATTGAAAAAGCTGGCTAAATCCATCGGTCGCATCGGGCTCATCGCCAACCCGGAAAAGCCTTCGAGCATCCCGCTCATCCGGCGGGCCATCACCCTCATTCGCGCCAGCCGACGCATGGCGATCACGGATGAGAAAACCGCCGCTCTCCTCGGTCTCAAGATTCCGACGTTCCCCGATGCCGCATCGCTCACACGTCAGGTCGATCTGCTCATGGTCTTCGGCGGCGACGGCACCATGCTCCGCATCGCACGCGAAATCGCGGGCTCAAAGACCCCGCTCATCGGCATCAACGTCGGCTCGCTCGGATTCCTCACGGACGTCCAGGCTCACCAACTTCCCCTCGCTCTCAAACAAATCTGGGCTGGGGAAACGATCCTTGAATCCCGCTCCCTCATCCAGGCAACCGTCCAGCCGCGCTCGGAAAGCGTGGATGAAATCGCACTCAACGATTTCGTCATCAGCCGCGGTGCCGCGCCTCGCCTCATCGACCTCGACGTCACCGTCGATGGCGAATCCCTCACCCGCTATCGCTGCGACGGATTGATTGTCTGCACGCCAACCGGCTCGACCGCCTATTCCCTTTCCGCCGGTGGTGCCGTGGTCAGCCCCACCGCCGACGTATTTACGCTCACCCCGATCTGCCCTCACACCCTCTCCAATCGCTCCGTCATCGTCGGATTGGATTCAACGGTGCGCGTGACCGTAATCAGTCCCAAAGCCGATACTTACCTCACCGCCGACGGCCGGAGAATTATTCCACTTTCCACGAATGAAGTGGTCACCATCCGGCGCAGCAAACATTCCATCCGCCTCCTGCACCTCTCCGGCAGCTCCTTCTTTGAAACTCTTCGCCGGAAGCTGAACTGGCGCGGGTCACACGTCTGACTCACAGCCTTCAATCGACATCAATCAACCAACTCCCCGAAGACGATGGTTCGACTCAAAGATATCGCAGCCCAGGCCGGCGTCTCCACGATGACCGTCTCGAAAGTCATGCGGGACGCGCCAGACATCTCCGCCGCCACCAAGCTCCGCGTTCGCGCGCTCGCCGAGCAGATGGGCTACACGCCGGACTCCGTCGCGCAAGGACTTCGGAACAAGACCACCAAACTCTTCGGCCTGGTCATCTCGGCCGTCACGAACCCCGTCGTCGCCCGCGTCGTCATGGCGATTGAAGAACAAGCTTTCCAGCTCGGCTACGACGTCATCCTCGCGCAATCACTCAACCAACCTGAACGCGAACAAGCCGTCATCCGCCGCCTGCTCTCCCGACGCGTGGATGGCCTTTTCGTCACGCCCGTTTACCGGCTCGACCAGACCGCGGCCATCTACGACGAGCTGGCCAAACGCGGCACGCCCACCGTGCTGCTCGGACATCGCGCCGACTTCTGCTCCACGTTCGTCAACGTGGAGACCGATGACATCGCCGCGAGCTTTGCTGCCACCCAACACTTGCTCGGACTTGGCCACAAACGCATCGCCTACCTCGCTGGCCCGAACGCGGCACCATCCTCGCTCGAGCGCCTGGAAGGTTACCGGCGCGCACTTCGAGAGGCAGGCATCGAGGTGGACGACAAACTCATTTTTCACGCCGGCAGCACGATCGAAGAAGGCGAAAAAGCCGCCCTGCAATTGCTCAACGAATCCCCTGGAGCCACCGCCATTCAAGCCGTCAACGATCTAGTCGCCATCGGCGCGGCGAACATTCTCCTCGGCCAGGGATTGAAGATTCCCGATGACCTTTCCCTCGTCGGTTTCGGGAACGTCCTCGTCAGCGAACACTTCCGCGTCCCGCTCACCACCATCCGCCAGCCCAAGCTCCGCCTCGGCGCCGCCGCGATGGACAGCATGCTGAAACTCATGGGAGGCACACGCCCCCCGACCAAACGTCTCACCGGCGACCTCGTCATCCGCCAAAGTTCAGCCCCTCCGACCACGCCACGCTCCGCAACACTCTGATTCGGATCGGAACGTTCAGGTATTATCGAGATATGGATTCGAACTCAGCCCTCACACCGTGAGTAATAACCGTCATTGATCCACCGCCTGCAAAAGTAAAAACAACGCGTGAGTCCCGTTGGTCTCCGCCTGACACTCCGTCCACCTATGAAACTTCTCGGCTCATTGATTTGCATGATGCACTTCACACTTTTCGCCAACGCCCAGACATCGTTCCCGCTTTGGCCTGATGGCGCACCCGGCGCTCTCGGCCAATCGACCAATGACATCCCCACCCTCACCGCCTTCCTGCCCGCACCCGGGACAGCCACTGGAGCGGCTATCGTCATCTGCCCTGGCGGTGGCTACGGAGGACTCGCGAATCACGAGGGTCAAGACTACGCGCTCTACCTGAACCAGCACGGCATCACCGCCTTTGTGCTCAAGTATCGCCTGGGCAGCCACGGATATCGCCACCCGCGCATGCTTGAGGACGCCCAGCGCGCCATCCGCACCCTCCGCGCCCGCAGCACAGAGTGGAACCTCGACCCGAAACGCATCGGCATCATGGGCTCATCCGCCGGCGGACATCTCGCCTCCACATCCGTCACTCACTTCGACAATGGCAAATCAGACTCTACCGACCTCATAGAACGTCAAGGCAGCCGCCCCACTCTGGGCATCCTTTGCTACCCGGTCATCTCGATGGGACCCAACACTCATCAAGGCTCGAAGAACAACCTCCTCGGCAAGGAACCTTCCGCCGAATTGGTCGAACTCCTCTCAAACGAAAAGCAGGTCACCACCAATACGCCGCCCTGCTTCGTCTGGCACACTGCGGAGGACAAAGCCGTCAAAGTGGAGAACAGCCTCGGTTTCGTCGCCGCCTTGCAAAAGCACGGTGTGCCGTTCGATCTCCATGTTTACCAGAAAGGCCGCCACGGCATCGGCCTCGCCGACAAACCACCCTTCACCAATGCCCACCCGTGGGCGAAGGACCTGATCTTCTGGCTCAAGGAACAGGGCTTCGCGAAATAGCGGCGCGAAAAACCCGCTGAGAGCACATGGCTCGCAGCGGGCTTCAAAAACGGCTCCGTCCTCCGGCCTACTCGTAATTCTTTTCGAGTGATTTGATGCGGGGATAAATCGGGGAATCAGTGGACGTGCGCTTCTTCACGGCCTGGAAAATCTTCCGCGCTTCGAGTGGATCCGTGGCGGAAACCTTCACCACGTAATCCAGCTCCACCCACGCAAGACGCGGGTCTTTTACATCGGGAAAATTCTTACAGGAATCGATGAAGCGCTTCAGCATCGCCGCGTCGCCGCGTTGCGCATCACGAAGCTTTACCACGAGCTGCCACGGCATGCCGGGCAATTGATCCGGGTCGATGTCCGCCCCGCGGGCAGCCCGATCGTCCAGGACACGACGTTCCTTCACTTTCTCCCAGTGATCGTAGATTTTGTATGCACCGATCCCTATGACCAGCGCAATGAAGATAGCAATCAGAGCTTTCATTCTTGGTCCACACGTTGGATTCGAGCGCCCAAACTCGCAAGTTTTTGGTCGATCTTTTCGTAGCCGCGATCGAGGTGATAAATCCGGCTGACCTGGGTCGTGCCCTTCGCCGCCATGCCCGCAATCACCAGCGCCGCCGAAGCGCGAAGGTCACTCGCCATGACCGGCGCACCGCTGAGCGGATGCCCGCCCTTCACGATGGCGCTTGGGCCTTCGATGGAAACATCCGCTCCCAACCGCGCCAGCTCGGAAACATGCATGAACCGCGATTCAAAGATCCGCTCCGTGATGATGCCCAACCCCGGCGTCAACGCCATCAGCACCATCATCTGCGCCTGCACATCGGTTGGAAAACCGGAATAAGGCAACGTCGTCACATCGATCGGCTTCAACCGCGACCCGCGCTTCACGATCAATGCCAGCCCCTTGCGCTCAATCTTCACGCCCGCATCCTTCAACTTGTCGAGCACTGCGTGCATGTGATCCGGGCGCGCGCCGTGAATCGTAATCTCGCCATTGGTCGCCGCCGCCGCGATGGCGAAGGTCGCCGCTTCGATTCGATCGGGAATCACCTCATGCTCCACACCAGCAAGGTCCTTGACGCCTGTGATGGTGATCGTCGGGCTGCCTGCGCCCACAATCTTAGCGCCCATCTTGCTCAGGAAGAAGGCGAGGTCGACAACCTCAGGCTCGCACGCCGCGCTTTCGATCGTCGTCACGCCCTCGGCCAGCACCGCCGCCATCATCACGTTCGCCGTCCCGAGAACCGTCGGGCCCGCACGACCACCGAGAAAGATATCCGCGCCAATCAGCCGCTTCGCCTTGGCGTCAATGTAGCCACTCTCAATGGTAATCTTGGTTCCGAGATCCCTCATCCCCTTCAGGTGAAGATCAATCGGGCGCGTCCCGATGACACAGCCGCCCGGCAACGAAACCTTCGCGTGCCGCTGGCGCCCCAGCAGCGGACCGAGAATGCAAATCGACCCGCGCATCTTGCGAATGAGATCGTAATCCCCGATCGGATTAAGCTTCGCCGCACGGACCGTCACCGTATCGCCATCCACTTTGACCTCCGCGCCCAGCGACTTGAGGATCTGCGCCATGAAGCGCACATCGCTCAAGTCGGGAACCCGCCGGATGACGCACTTCCCCGAGGTCAGCAACGTGGCCGCCATGATGGGCAGGACCGCGTTCTTGGCACCGCTGATGGTTACTTCACCGTGAAGCGGCACGCCGCCTTTAATCAACAAACTGTCCATGGAAATATAGCTTTTGGTTCCTGCTCACCTGTCGCAACGAACGAAGCGCGTTGAGCGGCGCAGACATTTTCACTAATCACCGGGCCGCGCAATTAAGATTCGTTCGCGTCCCGAATAATCCTTCACCACCGTCTCGACCGTCCAGCCCGCATTCGTAAAGAGCGCGGAGATCTCCCCATGCTGGCCTTCGCCAAACTCCAGCATCAGCTTGCCAGCCGGCTTCAGATGCGCCCGGCCTTGCGCCGCCAGCAGACGATAAAACTCCAGGCCATCCGCGCCGCCATCCAGAGCCAGGCGCGGATCGAAATCGCGAACCTCCGGCTCCAGCGTCACAATCTCAGCACTCGGAATGTACGGCGGATTGCTGACGATCAGGTCGAACGCAATGCCGGGATCGATGACCGAAAAGCCATCGCCCGCGTGAAACAAAACACGCTCACCCGCTCCGAGTCGCAACGCATTCGCCCGCGCAACCACAAGAGCCGCCTCGGAAATATCAACCGTATGCACCGTCGCCGCCGGTGACTTCAATGCGACGGCAATGGCGAGACACCCGCTGCCCGTCCCGAAATCCAGCACAGTCGCAGGCGGACCTGCCAGCGTTGCCAGAAAGCTCCACGCCAGCTCCGCAAGCAGCTCCGTTTCCGGACGAGGAACCAGCACGTCGCGATTCACCGCGATCTCAAATCCGCAAAACGAAGTTGAACCCACGATGTGTTGAAGCGGCTCGCGTTCAGCGCGACGCTTGATGAGGCTCCGCAACGTATCCAGCTCCGGCTCGCTCAAGGCGCGGTCGAAGTTCAGATAGAGCTTCATCCGAGGCATCTGGAGAACGTGCGCCAGCAGCAGCTCAACCTGAAGCCTCGGAGACTCCACGCCTTTTCGGGAGAGGAAATCCGTGCTGCGCTGGATCACATCAAGAACGGTCACGCGCCAAGGTAGGAACAAAGCGCGAGTCGAAGCAAGCCGACACCAAAACGGCGACGAACCATCTCAAGAAGAGGCTGGCCCCACCGCTGCATTCGCGACCAAGGAATTGATCTGCTTAAGCCCGGCGAGCAACGCCGCCCAGTCTTCGCGCGGCGTTTCCCACCCGCTGCTGAAGCGAAGCACGCGTCCGGCCTGACCCGGAGCGAGGCCCATCGCGGCGAGAACATGCGAGGGCTCCTCCTTTCCGCTTGAACACGCCGAACCTGTCGAGACCGCGAAGCCAAAGCGGTCCAACTTCACCACCCAGCGCCGCTGGCAATCCGCCTCCGGCATCAACGCCGAAACCGTGTTCCAAAGCCGGGGTGACATTCCTCCGATAATTTCGCAGCCGGGCAACTCGGCCACCAAACGCAACTCGAACTCGCGTCTCCACGACTCCCGCTCCGACGTTCCGCTTGAGGCAATTGCCTTTTCCCGAACCGCGAGCGCCGCCAGCATCGAAAGCACACCAGCGACATTCTCGGTTCCGGCGCGCCGGCCGTCTTCCTGCCCACCGCCCAGCAGCATAGGCTTCATCCGCGTGCCGGAGGGACATTTCAAAAATCCAACTCCACGCGGACCACCAAACTTGTGAGCGCTGCCGCTGACGAAGTCGCACGCGCCCAATCCACGCGCCGGCAACTTGCCCACCCACTGAACGGCATCGCAAAGGAAAATCACTCCCGCTTCACCGCACAGGTCACGCACCTCGCTACACGGCTGAAGAACCCCCGTCTCGTTGTTCGCCGCCATCAGCGCCACGGCACCAGGCTTCTCGATCTTGAAACGTTCCCGAAGCCAGCCGACTTCAACCACACCGACATGAGTCACCGGCATCAACACAACTCTGCCGGGAAACCGGCCAGTCGCCGCCGCCATCACACAGGGATGTTCAATCGAAGAAAGCCAGATGGGGGAATCGCTCGGAAGCGTCTGAACGAGGTGATGGAAGACGGCATTCGCGGACTCCGTCGCACCGGAAGTCCAGACGATGTCCATCGCGTCGCATCCCAGGTGACCCGCCAGTTCCTCCCGCGCCGCCTGCAACGCTGCATCCGCTCGTTGGCCGAGGCGATGAGGACTCGATGGGTTGCCGATAAATTTTTCCGTCGCCTCAAGCCACACCTCACGCGCCTCCGGCAGCATCGGAGTGGTCGCGTTGTGATCGAAGTAGAGCATGGGAGAAGGATATGAACGACTCGCAGCGAGAGAAGTCTTTTCCTCCACCAACGCGGCGCCTGAAAGTTCCCGGCTCAATGCGCGTGCACCACGCCCGTCGTGTGCTGCCAGGCGTGGATGATGTGGCTGAGAATTTCATCCACACCGACACCATTTTTCACCTGCGCAAAGATCACCGGGCCGTCACCACGCATCCGCTTCGAGTCCCGCGCCATCACGTCAAGGTCCGCTTCCACGGCCGTCGCGAGATCGGTCTTGTTGATCACGAGCAAGTCGCTCTGAGTAATGCCCGGCCCGCCCTTGCGCGGAATCTTGTCGCCGCCCGACACGTCAATCACCTGGATTGTATAATCCGCCAGCTCACGGCTGTAGCACGCAGCGAGATTGTCGCCGCCGGATTCGATGAGCAGCAGTTCCGTGTTGAACAGGCGGTGCAATTCTTCGAGCGCCATCAGGTTCGCCGAGATGTCTTCGCGAATCGCCGCGTGCGGACAGCCGCCCGTTTCGACCGCACGGATCCGCTCGGCCGCCAGAGCGCCATGGCGCGTCAGGAATTCGCCGTCTTCTTTTGTAAAGATGTCATTCGTCACCGCACCGATGTTCATCCGATCCCGCAGACGCAGGCACAGTTGCAGCATGAGCGCCGTCTTCCCGCTGCCTACCGGTCCGCCGATGCCCACCGTGAACGCGCGCTTCTTGAAGTCGCGATCCAACGGCAGATCGCGCTCATGAAAGTGTCCCGGATGTTCGAGATGCTCGTGCGTGTGTCCACCGGGGCCGTGATGATGATGCGTGCTCATGCGCTAAAAACGATAAGGAGAGTCAGCAACTCTGACAACCTCTTGATTGGCTACGATGCTTTTGCAGCCATGTAGGCCCGCCACCCGCCGTGCTCCGTAATCTCGCGCTGGCCCTCACAGAGAACCGGCTCCGCAAGCACGCCGAGAACCACCTCGCCATCCGAGAGCTTCACCTTGCCGATGCTCAAGCCAGGAGGTTCGCGAAGGAGAACCTCCGCAAGACCAGCGGGCGGGACGGCCCATACTTCCACCGCGACAGCGACGCCGCCTTCGCGCACCCGGACCATTCCCGGATGACGATCGTTGATGGACCAGATGCGATAGCACGGTTCCGTCGTAGTTTCGCGGACGAACGTCGCGCCGACCGCGATAAGGTTCGGATTTAGTTCGAGACCGCGCATCAAAGTGCCATTTACGGCGAGGAGGACTGGCGGGGGCTGGCTCATTTCGATTTGGAGGGCGTGTCGAGGAACTTCACCGGCTTCTCGTAGATCGCGAGCACGATGCAGCCGTTCTCGCTGAGAATGCTGTGGCTGGTGCCGGGCGGATTGATGATGAGCATGCCGGTTTCCGCGCGGGCGTTCTCATCCACTTGTGAGCCGGAGAGCACGAAGATGTGTTCCCAGCCGGTGTGTTCGTGGAGCGGCACGCGCCCACCGGGCTTGAAGCGAAGCAGCGCGGCGGTCGGACCGTCGTCGCCTTCCTGATAGAGGCGATAAATCTCCACGCCAGGCTTGAAGGGCTTCCACGGAAGCTTCTGCTGCCAGCCGGAGATCTGGAAGAGGTCATTGAGTTTGATCACCCGCGACGGGTCGTTTTCCATGGAGGTCATTTCAACCACGAAGGCAAAGGAATGAACACAAATAACGGCGGACGTCCGCGACGCGAGCGCAAGCCCTGAGATGCCGCGTCACGTCGTAGCGACGTCGAATGAATAGCGAATCCATGCTGCACCACCGCAGGTTTGTGTTCACTCGTGTGCATTCGCGGTTCTGATCAATCACAATGCCTTGATGAACGCGGCGGAATCCGCCACCGCGCCGAAGACGCCACCCTGCATCTTGATCATCTTCAGGGCGGCGAGGTAGTTGCCGTAATCGGTCGCGCCCGTGCAGTCGGAGAGCATCAGGCATTCGAAGCCGCGGTCGTTCGCCTCGCGCATCGTGGTGTGGACGCACACGTCGGTCGTGATGCCGGCGAGCGCGATGTTCTGAATTCCCTTTTGCCGAAGCAGCATGTCGATGTC
>CAMCCU010000162.1 GCA_945872975.1 Pedosphaera parvula Ellin514 | reverse complement strand
GGCGAAGACGTAGTCATCCTCGGAGCTCAGGCGTGTGAGCGTGGCGTTGTCGAAGAAACAGGGATGCTCGGTGAGCAGGCGGTTCAGATGCGCGAGCTCGGGCACGATGTTTTCCTCGTTGCCCCACGCGAGGCCACGGCTGGAATGCACGTTGAGCTTTTCCGGCGCGAGCCATTCCACGCCGCAGGTGAAACCAAACGCGCCGCTCACGCTCGTCAGTGCGCAGAGGCGGTTGCGCAGGAGCGACCATTCGCGGCCCATCTTGGCGAGACGGTCGTTGTCGTGCGTCTCGCTGTAGTGCGCGTAGAGGCCGACGCGGCGGCTTTGCTTGAGCGCGTAGTCGAGGTAGCCGGAGATTTCCTGGCGCGAAAAATTCTGGAACAGCTCGGAGTACGCCCACTGCATCGCGCCGTCGGTGAGCAGGTTTTCCGTCGCTTCCCACGAGCCGCCGAGCCCTTCGAGCAGGAAGACGGTGTCGGGAAAATCCTGGAGGACGCGCGCCGTGATGTAGCGCCAGGCGGGCACGGGAATCTTGTAGCCCGCGTCGCAGCGGAAGCCATCGACACCGCGCCGGCACCATTCGAGGAAGACGTCGGCTATGTGTTCCCAGAGCGCGGGATTGCTGTGGTCGATCTCGGCGAGATCTTCCCAGACTGTGCCCCACGCGCCGGGCGAGATGAATGAGCCCTTCTCGTCACGCACGTACCACTCGGGATGATTCTCCTGCAACGTCGAGCCCCAGCCGGTGTGGTTGATGACGACGTCGAGGAAGACTTTCGCGCCGCGCGCGTGGGTCGCGTAAGTGAGTTCGCGGAACTGATCGACGCCGGTCGTGCGCTGGTCGAAGACGACGAGCGCGGGATCGATCGCCAGCAAATCTTGCACGGCGTAGGGGCTGCCGAAGCGACCGAAGCGCGCGTAGGTCGTGGGTGTCGGGCTGACCGGCAGCAGATGGAGGATGCGGCAGCCGAGCGTGTCCACGATGTGCGGGAGAAACTCGATGACGTCGCGCAGCTTGCCGCTGGGCGGAATCACCGTGTAGCCATCGGCATCGAGTGTCTTGAGAATGCCGTCGCGTTTCTCATCGACCGTGCTGACCGCAGTGCGCGTCGGTCCGAACATGCGCGGGAAGGCGCAGTAAATCGTATTCGCGGTGCGATACGCATTCGGATGCACGCTCACGCCGAAGTCGTTGCCGTGCGCCCAATGCTGACGACCGTGTGGATCGATGGCGTAAGCCTTGGCCTTGAAGAATCCGACTTCCGTGAGCGAGAACGAAAGCGACCATCCGCCGTCGCGCGGTGTCATCGGCACATCGCGCCAGGAAGCGTTCGCGAGTTTGAGCTGGCCGGTGTGCGCGTGGATGATCTCGCGGCGCAGCGTGTCGCCACGGCCGAGGTTGGTGCGGAGTCGCGCCTGCCAGCCGGGCGGGAGCGAGCCGCCCATGTTGAGGCGGAACGACAGCTGATCGCCGACGAAACGCACGAGGCGTTCGCCCGGCCCTGGGGTCATGACTAATGGATGCATGGCGCGGCTGGACTGGTGTGGCCGCTGTGGACGGCCTGCTGGGCGAAAGGTTCATGCAGCAGGTTGAGGTTGGCAATGCCGAACCCGCGCCCGCTTTGACTTCGGATGATTAGTTCCATCTGCTTCGATGAATAGAACGGCAGACGGTGAAAAAGGTTTAGCATGCATGCGGTTTCAACGAGTAGGTTCGCGTTCCAGGAGAGTTCGCCTTGCCAGCGTCCGCCCCGGCTCCGCATAGTGCTCCAGAATGGATTTCCTTCTGGCCATGACGTTGCCAGCCAGCTGGCAGATCGCGGTCGTTCTCGCCCTGTTGCTGGTCGCCGTGCTGCTGTTCTCCCGGGAGAACGTACCGGTGGATTTGAGCACGTTGATCCTGCTGCTCGTCCTGATTGGGACCGGGGTGTTGTCCGCGCGCGAGGCGTTCGCCGGCTTCAGCAGCGACATCATCATCATGCTCGCGTCGATCTTTGTCCTGAGCGGGGCGTTGCAAGAGACGGGCGTGCTCGACGCGCTCGGGTCGCGACTGCTGAAGGTCGCCACCGGCAGCGAGAATCGCCTGGTGCTGGTGCTGACGTCTGTCATCAGCGGGCTCTCGGCGTTCATGAACAACACCGTGGTGACGGCAATGTTCGTCGGGCCGGTCATGGGGCTGGCGCAGAAGGCGAAGGTCAGCCCTTCCAAAATGCTCATCCCGCTTGCCTACGCGTCCATTCTCGGCGGCACCTGCACGCTCATCGGCACGTCGACCAACATCGCCGTGAGCAACTTCATCGCCGGTCAGAACCTGAAGCCGCTCGGGTTGTTCGAGATCACGCCCGTTGGCTTAATCCTCGTCGCCGTGGGAATCGCCTATCTGGTCCTAGTCGCACGACACATCCTGCCGTCGAATCCCGAGGAGAGCCTCACGGAGGATTTCGCGATCCGCAGCTATCTCAGCGAGATCGTCGTCATGCCCGGTTCCCATCTCATCGGCCAGAAGGCGTTTGAATCCGATCTGTCGAAGCTGGACTTCCGCATCCTCAAAATCATGCGCGGCACACAGTCGTTGACGCCCCACAGCGATACTAGAATCTCGCAGGGCGACGAGTTGCTCGTCACGGGCAATGTCGAGAACCTCATCAAGGTAAAGTCCACCGAAGGCATCGAGATCAAGGCGGACCTTAAACTCGGCGATCAGGATTTGCAGAGCGACGATATCAAGATAGCCGAGGCGCTGGTCACTCCACAGTCAGAACTCGTGGGTCGGACGTTGCGCGATGCGAACTACCAACAGCAGCAGGGATTGACGGTGCTGGCGATTTATCGACAGGGGCGCTCGCTCCGCGAACAGATTGGTTCCATCAAACTCAAGGTGGGCGACCTTCTGCTCGTACAAGGGCACAAGGACCGGCTCCAGTCACTCAAGCGCAATCGTGAGCTGGCGGTGCTGCAGGAGCTCGGCACGTCCGTGTTGCGCCCGCGGAAGGGTTATTACGTCGCGGGCTTTTTTCTGGCGGCGTTGTTGCTCGGTGGCTTTGAAGTGGTGCCGGTGTCGCTCGCCTTTCTCGGTGCCGCGATCGCCACGCTGATGTGCCGGTGCGTTCCCATCGAGCGCACCTACGAATACATTGACTGGCGGCTGCTCGTTCTCATTGGCGGCATGACGGCCTTCGGCACAGCGATGGTGAAGACTGGTGCTGCGGAGCTGCTCGCCAATGGAATTGTATCGGTGCTGGAACCCTTCGGAGTGATGGCGATTCTCGCCGGCTTTGTGGTGCTGACGATTCTGCTCACGCAGCCGATGTCGAACGCCGCGGCGGCCCTCGTGGTGCTGCCGGTTGCGCTGCACACCGCGCGCGTGCTGGGCGCCAACGAACGGACCTTTGCCATCGGGATCATGCTCGGCGCGTCGGTGTCCTTCATCACGCCGTTCGAGCCTTCCTGCATTCTTGTCTACGGGCCGGGCAAATACAGGTTTCGCGACTTTGTCCGAACCGGCGCGCCGTTGACGGCCATCCTGACCGTGATCGTGCTGCTCTTGCTTCCTGTCTTCTGGCCGTTGCATGGCCCGGCGAAGCGGGTTTCGCCGGCGAGCCCCGCCGCTGCGTCGCGCGAGGCGGTCGCGCCGTTGTCGCCGCCGTGATGATTGGCCTCACCTGTGGCGAGTATGAACGAAAGACCGGGTTCAGCGGTGGACCCTGCAGGAATACCGTGGCCCCGGAGAAAGAAGTTCTCGCCCGTGGCGCGTCGTTCAGTTACTGAAAAGGCACAATTTTTCTGAACGCATGAGCAATCCATCCGCGTCCCGCAACGATCGCTGGCCCGCCCAGATCAAATACATTGTCGGCAACGAAGCGTGCGAACGCTTCAGCTTCTACGGGATGAAAGGCATCCTCGTGGGCTACATGACGGCCCAGCTCCTCCGGGGCGGGCTGAACATGTCCGACGACAAGGCCACGAGCATCTTTCACCTGTTCGTCTTCGCGAACTACTTCACGCCGCTGCTGGGGGCGTGGATCTCCGACAAGTTTTTCGGGCGCTACAACACCATCCTCTGGGTCTCGAGCTTCTACTGCGCGGGCCACGGTGTGCTGGCGATGAGCGATCTGTTCCATACACCCGAAGCGAAGTTCAACCTGCTCTGCGTCGGTCTGACGTTGATCGCGTTCGGAGCGGGAGGAATCAAGCCGTGCGTCTCGGCGTTCATGGGCGATCAGTTCAAGGCGGATCAAGGTCATCTGCTCCAGAAAGCCTACGGCGCGTTTTACTGGTCGATTAACTTCGGCTCCTTCTTCTCGTTCATCATCATTCCACAGATCCGGGACAAGCACGGCTACGGCTGGGCGTTCGGTGTTCCGGGAATTCTGATGGGCATTGCGACGGTGATTTTCTGGCTGGGCCGCAAGCACTACACGCGGGTGCCTCCGAGCAGTGAGAGCAACCGCGCGGGGTTCTTCGCGGTGACATGGTATGCGCTGACGCACGGCAGCGAACGTAAGCCCGGCCAGTCGTTCTGGGATGTGGCGAGGAATCGATTCTCGAACAGCGAGGTCAACGCCGCGAGTTCCGTCGGTCCGATCCTTTCCATCTTCGCGCTCATTCCTCCGTTCTGGGCGTTGTTCGACCAGTCGAACTCCACCTGGGTGCTTCAGGGCAACAAGATGGTGACCGTCACGCTGACGGGCTTCTGGAAGGATGCGTTCGGCTGGTTCTTCGGCGACAACATCAACGCCGAGAACATGCAGTCCACGAACCCGGCGCTGGTGATGATTCTGGTGCCGCTGCTCACGCTCGTGATTTATCCGCGGCTCGGCAAGCTGGTGACGCCGCTGCGGCGCATGGGCCTCGGCATGTTCTTCGCGGCGGCTTCCTACGTTGTTGTCGCCTGGCTCCAGAAACGCATTGAGGGCGGCGAGATGATCTCCGTGGCGTGGCAGATCGTGCCTTACATCTTTTTAACGACCGGCGAAGTCCTGATCTCGGCGACGGGCTTGGAGTTTGCGTTCACGCAGGCCGCCCCGGAAATGAAGAGCACTATCATGAGCTTCTGGCTGCTCACGGTCGCGGTCGGCAATGCGCTCGTCTCCATCGTCACCAGTGTGTTGAGCAGCGATGCCGGCGGACACTCCGGCGCGGTCAGCTCCGGACGCTTCATGATGTATGCGGCCATGACCTGCGTCGTCGGTGTTCTCTTCGCCGTCGTCGCCTCACGCTACCGCTATCGCGATGGCGCGTCGTCCGGTTCGGCGCATTGAGCGGATAACGCTCCGTCGCCGAGTCGTGGGCGGAAACAGAAAGGGCGCGAAGGAATCCTTCGCGCCCTTGTTGTTGGCTAGAATGACGGACGAACTACACGTCCAGCTTCGTCCACGCCGCGTTCTTCTTGGAGGACTTCACGACGGCCTCGATGAAAGCCATGCCGCGCACACCGTCTTCGATCTTCGGATAGTCGAGCGCCGCGTCGTTCTTCGCGAGCTTCGTGCCGGCCTGCACGGCACGGATGCGGCGGGCGAAGTTCTTGTAAACATTCGCGAACGCTTCGAGGTAGCCCTCGGGATGCGCGGGCGGCGTGCGAGTCGCGCCTTTCGCAGCGGCGCTGAGGTAGCCGAGGCCGGTGCGATAAATCTGCTGCGGCTGATCGGCCCACTTCAGGAACATGGTGTTCGGGTCCCGCTGATGCCATTCGAGTCCGCCGATCTCGCCGTAAACGCGGATGTTGAGATTGTTCTCTTCGCCGACGGAAATCTGCGAGCTGTGCAGCACTCCCTTCGCACCGCCCTTGAAGCGGAGCAGCACGTTGCCATCATCGTCGAGCTTCCGGCCCTTCACGAACGACGTGAGGTCGGCCGCGAGTTCCTCGATCTTCAGGCCGGTGATGTACTCCGCGAGATTCTCGGCGTGCGTGCCGATGTCGCCGATGCAGCCGGCGGCGCCGCTGCGTTTCGGGTCGGTGCGCCAGGCGGCCTGCTTCTGTCCGGAGGCTTCGATGCGTGTGGCGAGCCAGCCTTGCGGATACTCGACGACAACCTTGCGGATCTTGCCCAGCTTGCCGGCGGCGATGAGCTCGCGCGCTTCCTTCACCAGCGGATAGCCGGTGTAATTGTGCGTGAGGCCGTAGAGCTGGCCGGTCTTCTTCACGATGTCCGCGAGCTTCTTGGCTTCGGCGAGATTGAGCGTCGCGGGCTTGTCGCTGAGGACGTGGAAGCCATTCTCGAGCGCCATTTTCGCCGGAGGAAAGTGCATGTGGTTCGGCGTGACGATGGAAACGAAATCCATGCGCTCGCCCTCGGGCAGCTTCGCCTCGGCTTTGATCATCTCCTGGAACGTGCCGTAGCAACGGCTGGCCGGGAGGTAGAGGTCTGCGCCGGAAGCCTTCGAGCGTTCGGGGTCGGAGGAGAATGCGCCGCAGACGAGTTCAATCTGTTGATCAATGGCCGCCGCGATGCGATGCACCCCGCCGATGAACGCGCCGCGTCCGCCGCCGACCATGCCGTAACGAATTTTTCTGCTCATATAAATGTGTGCGTGAAGTAGTGGCTTTCGCCAAATCTGGGTTGAATACGAGTCGGCGGCGTTTATAGTGCCGCCCTATTTTCAAGTCAACGACTTGGACGAAGATGGGAGGAATGGAGTGATGGAGTCACGGAGTGACGACCAAAACTCCAATGCTCCATCACTCCATTTCTCCCCGTGTGTTCTATGCAGGTTCATTTGCTGAAATCAAAAATTCACCGGGCGCAAGTCACGGCCTCCAGCCTTCACTATGAAGGCAGTCTCACCATCGCGCTCGATTTGATGGAGAAGGTCGGCTTTCTGCCGTTTGAGCGCGTGCTGTGCAGCAATCTCGCCAACGGCGAACGCTTCGAGACCTATCTGATTCCCGGCGAGCGCGGCTCGGGTGCGATCATTCTCAACGGCGCCACGGCGCATCTCGGCGAGGTCGGCGACCGGTTGACCATCATGAGTTACACGTTCGTGGACGAGGTCCACGCAAAGGGATGGGCCCCGCGCGTGATCGTGATGGGCGAGAACGGTGCCGTCGCGCAGGAGCGCGGAATCTGATATGGCGCGCACGGTAGCGGACATCGCGAAGCATCTGGGCGGCGAAGTGGTGGGGGACGCGTCCATCGTGATCTCGGGCTTCGCGCCGGCGGACAGCGCGAGGGCAGGAGACCTGACGTTCGCGGAGAACGAAGCCTTCTTCTCCAACGCGGAGCGAAGCGCCGTTTCGGCGATTCTCGTTTCCGGCGATTTTTCTTCGACGACCAAGACCTTGATTCGCGTCGCCAATGCGCGTGTGGCGTTCGCCCAGGTGCTGACGTTGTTTTTTCCAGAGCCGACGTTTCCGGCGGGCATTCATCCGTTGGCGCAGGTTGCGGCGAGCGCGGTGATTGATGCGACGGCGCACATCGGGCCGTTCTGCGTGGTCGGCGAGCGCGCGAAGATTGGGCCGCGCTCCGTGCTGGAAGGCGGCGATCATGTCGGTGAGGACTGCGTGCTGGGCGAGGACGTGCGGCTGTTCCCGAGGGTGGTGTTGTATCCGCGGACGAAGGTGGGCCATCGCGTGCGGATTCATGCGGGAGTGGTGATTGGCGCGGACGGGTTTGGCTACGTGCTTGATCAGGGACGCCAGTTGAAGGTGCCGCAAATCGGCGACGTGGTCATCCACGACGACGTGGAGATCGGCGCGAACGCGGCGGTGGATCGTGGCGCGCTTGGGTCCACGATCATTGGCCGTGGCACCAAGATCGACAACCTGGTGCAGATTGGTCACAACTCGGTTCTCGGCGAGCATTGCATCATGTGCGGGCAGTCGGCTCTCGCGGGCAGCACGACGCTGGGCGATTACGTGACGGTGGCGGGACAGGCGGGCCTGGCGGGCCACATCACGATTGGGAACAAGGTGACGATCGGCGCGCAGTCCGGCGTGATAAGCGACATCCCGGACGGCCAGATCTGGCTCGGCTCTCCGGCGCAACCGGATCGCCAGATGAAGCGGGTGTTAATCGCGTTGCAACGGCTGCCGGATTTGTTGCGGCGGGTGAATGATTTGGAGAAACAGGCGGCGGCGAAGGATGGTGGAGCGGTGACGAAGTAATCGAGCGGGACGGTTTTCGAAACGGCTCCCGTGTGTGTGCGGGATTGTGCAGGAGCTTTAGAATCCAACGTCGGCGAAACCTGAGACCCCTGCGGCTGGTAACTCCCTGCCCGCGATGCCTGTTTCGACAGCATCCACCTACTATCAATTTCACCGCCGCCGGCGTGGTTGACGGAGTCGCACGTCAAACCCGCTCACGGCGTTCCTCGTTTCCGAATGGTCGATTCGGACGTGGAAGCCCAGCCAGCGATGGGCTTCGTTCGCACAGGAAACGTATCCACGATGAGGCTTAGAAAGAGCCGAAGCGTGGGCGTTGCTCAGGCCGCGGCTATCGTCGAACCGCCCAGATGTTTCGATAGTAAATCGGGTTGCCGTGATCCTGCAATTGGATCGGGCCGCCGATGGGCGTCACGGTGTTGATGCCGCTGGCGGTGGTCGTGCCATCGACTTCTGCCTTGTCGTGAATGACCACGCCATTGTGCTTCACGGTCAGCACGGCGTTTTTGCTCTTCTTGCCAGCGTCGTCAAATGTCGCGGCCTCGAACTCCACGTCGTAAGTCTGCCAGACCAGCGGCGGGAAGCACATGTTCACCGCCGGTTTGTGTTTCGTGTAAATGCCGCCGCACTCGTTGTTCTCGCCCTTGAGCCCGAAGCTGTCGAGCACCTGCACCTCGTAGCGGTCCTGGAAGTAAACACCGCTGTTCCCGCGATCCTGGCCGCGGCCGTAGGGCTTGAACGGCAGGAGGAATTCAAGGTGCAGGGTGAAGTTGGTGAAGATTGCCTTGGACGTCGTGCCCGATTGCAGAAACTGGCGACCATCGATCCGGCCTTTGTGCCACGCGTCGGCGTTCGTGCCGTCGAACAAAATGTCCGCGCCCGCTGGCGGCTTCGCGCCGATCGTCGGGCTGGTGCGGCTGACCTTTTTCATTTCGTAAACCTCGCCTTGATCCGTCTTGGTTTTGAGGACGCCCTGAGCGATGGAGTAAGTCCATCCGTTGCTGGCATTGGTGAGCAGGATGGACGGACCGCTGCGCCGGCCTTCGACTTCCGTCTTCGCCGACTTGTCCCAGCCCGCACCGGGCAATCCGCCTTTGTGGATGACGACGCGAAATTTGTCGCCGCCGAGCGCAATGACCTGCGCCCCGCCCCAGTCGTTCGCGTACTCGCCCTGGTCGGCGTAATCCTGTCCGGCGCTTTCGACAGTGAGGAAGGCTTGGGACCTTAGCTTGGCCGCCGCCGCCGCTTTCTTCGCCGCCTCTTCGACTTTGCTCCACGCTTGCTCCGCCGTTTTTAATTGAGCCGCATCCAGTCCCAGCGCCATCAGCACACCCTTCGCCATCAGCTTGTCGCCCTCGATGGCCATGTGGACTCCATCGCTCGTCAGAACTTTTTGAGTCGGTTTGTTCTCGGCCTTGATTCGCTCCTGAAACATCGCATTCAAATCCGCCAGACGCAGCTTCTTCTCCCGGGCCAGCGTCCTCACGTAATCGTTGTAAGGGGCCAGCTTCGCGTTCTCCGCGTTGTCCAGCTTCTCGTTGATTACTGTCGCGGTCAGCAGCACGACCTTGATTCCGGCCGCCTCTGCTCTCTCCACGATCGAGGCGATGTTCTTCTGGTAAGTGCCCCGTGCTGCGCCGCCCGTCCCGTAATCGCCAGCGGCCAGCGCTGCATCATCGAGGGCCACGCCGTTCTTCCCGTGCCATACATCGTTCACGCCGCAGCTCAGCGTCATCCATTGTGGCTTCTTGGCAATCACATCGCGCTCCAGCCGCGCCAGCATGTTGTCGGACTTGTGCCCGCTGATGCCAGCCGGCACGGCCACAGCCTTCACGCCATTCGCTTCCAACCCCGCCATCACCAGGCGCACATAACCCACGGGATTGCCCCAGCCGCCTTCCGTAATCGAGTCGCCGAGAAAAGCGATCTTCTCCCCGCTCTTGACCGCGATTTCCGCCGAGGCGGCTTGGACAAAGGCGAGAGCAACAACAGCCGCCGCAGCGAACCGCAGCACGGCACCATGATGAGAAATTTTTTTGGTCATAGAGTTATTGATAGGGATTTGATTTTTGACCCTGCGCACTTCCGGGCGAAAGGCTCATGCGTCGGGTTCATTTAGCGGAGAGAATCGGCCTGTGGAAGCAGCCGTCAAGCGTGTGTTTCACAGTGGAGCGCGGAAGGA
>CAMCCU010000161.1 GCA_945872975.1 Pedosphaera parvula Ellin514 | reverse complement strand
GTCGGACCCGCGACCGCCGCCAAGCTGAAGGAGCTTCACCTCCGCGTGGACGTGATGCCGGAGGAATACATCGCGAAGAAAGTCGGGGCGGCGCTCAAGAAGTTCGAGGACATCGAGAACCTCCGCATCCTCCTCGCCCGCGCGCAGGTCGCAAATCCGGATCTGCCGAAGGAGCTGGAGGACATGGGAGCGATCGTGGACGACGTCGCGGTTTACAAGACCGTTCCCGAGACAGACGACATCAACGGCGCAGCAGCGAAGCTGACGGAAGCCGGCGCGGACTGGATTACGTTCACCAGCAGCTCGACTGTGGAGAATTTCCATGCTCGGTTTGACCTTCCCAAGTTGTTACAGAGATTTCCGCAAACCAAACTTGCCTCCATCGGTCCGGAAACCACGAAAGCCATCACCGCTCTCGGACTGACGCCTGACGTGGAGCCGAAACAGCACACGATCGACGGTCTGGCGAACGCCATCCGGCTGGCAACGAAGCGCGGCTAACCCGACCAACAAAAAGACGCGGAGAACATCTCCGCGCCTGTACAAGCGACCGAACCAGACCTCGTAAGGTCAGAACCCGTGGAGCAGCTTCACGATCCGCTGGTTCACATACACGACATACTTCTGACCGAAGAGAAGCTTCCGCTGCTTCTCGATGAACACCGTGTGGCGTTCGTTCTGCCCGACTTCAAATTCGTGCCGCTCTTGCAGCGGCTCCGAAAAAAGCCGGGTGGTTTTCTTCACCACTTTTTCGTTCACCCTGATCTCCGTGCTGCCAAGCAGTTGATTGAAGCTGAACTCGAGCAGGTTCTTTTCTGTCTCACCGATGAGGAGTGCAAATGTCATACAGTTCGCGTTATGCAATGGCCGTGCCAGACGAACAATGGACTTAAAACCTCCCCGGAACAGCCCACTTAAACCCACTGGTAAACCACTCATGCCCCTCGCAGAAGCCCACTTGCGCCGACGTCGTCCGCTAAAACAACTCGCAGGCCACGCAATCACAAGCAACCTGCCCGAATCACCCACGGTGTATGGGATTCGGGACTGGTCGAGCGAATGATTGGACCACCGTCTGACCTAACTCAGGATCCCCTTGATCACTTCCCCATGAATATCCGTTAATCGAAAATCGCGGCCTTGGAATCGGTAGGTCAGCTTTTCGTGATTCAACCCGAGACAGTGCAGGACCGTGGCGCTGATGTCGTGAATGTGAGCCGGGTTCTGCACCACGTTGTAACAAAAGTCGTCAGTCTCACCGTATGTGATGCCGGGCTTGATGCCGCCGCCCGCCATCCAGATGCAATAGTTACGACCATGATGATCGCGGCCGTAGTTCTCCGGCTCGATCTTGCCCTGGCTGTAAACGGTGCGCCCGAACTCACCGCCCCAGATGACCAAGGTGTCTTCCAGCAGGCCCCGCGACTTGAGATCCTGAATCAACGCCGCGCTCGGCTGGTCGGTATCCTTGCACTGTTCGCGAAGGCGCTTGGGCAGATTGCCGTGTTGATCCCAGCCGCGATGGTAAAGCTGGATGAAACGCGTCCCGCGCTCGGCCATGCGGCGCGCGAGCAGACAGTTGTAGGCAAAGCTGCCAAGCTTCTTCACGTCCGGCCCGTAGAGGTCGAGCGTCGCCTGGGATTCATTCGAGACATCCACCAGCTCCGGCACCGAGGTCTGCATCCGAAACGCCATCTCATACTGCTGGATCCGCGTCGCGGTCTCCGGATCCTGATACGTTTCGCTCTGCTTCGCGTTCAACTTTGCCATGCCATCGAGCATTCGGCGGCGTTTCGTGGCATCGATGCCGGGTGGGTTCGACAGGAACAACACCGGGTCGCCGCCGCCGCGAAACTGCACGCCCTGATATTCGCTGGGCAGGAAGCCCGCACCCCACAACCGGGTGTAGAGCGGCTGATCGCTTTCCTTTCCGTTGGAAATCATGACGACGAACGCGGGAAGATTCTTGTTCTCCGTGCCGAGGCCGTAGCTCAACCACGATCCCATGCACGGGCGGCCCGGCTGCTGGAATCCAGTTTGAATGAACGTGATCGCCGGGTCATGATTGATCGCCTCGGTGTTCACCGTCTTGACGATGGCAATGTCGTCCGCGATGCCCGCGATGTGCGGCAACAGTTCACTGACCCACGCGCCGGACTTGCCGTGCTGCGCGAACTTGAACATCGACTTCACGACCGGGAACGCGCTCTGCCCCGAGGTCATGCCCGTGATGCGCTGGCCGTTTCGCACGGAAGCGGGCAGCTCCGTCTGATGCAGCTTCTCCAGCGTCGGCTTGTAGTCGAGCAAGTCCATCTGCGCCGGTCCGCCCGCCATGAAGAGGTAGATGACGCGCTTGGCTTTTGGCGCGAAATGCGGATTACCAAGGATGGACTGCCCCGCGTCCTGCTGCGCTCCGAACGCGGAAAACAGGTTCGGATTCAGCAACGAACCCAGCGCGGCGGCTCCGATGCCAGCGGCGCTGCGCCCGAAGAAGTGGCGGCGGTTGATTAACAGCTCTCGTTCACGTAGCGGGTTCATAGAAGAAAGTTCAAAGGTCAAAGATTCTGCATTCCATCAGCTTTTCGTCACGGTCTCATCCAGGTTCAAGATCATGCTCGCGATGGTCATCCACGCGGCGAGCTCGGAAGCGTCCAGCGACTCCTTCGCCTTGAATGCGCCGGTGCCGACCAACTTTTCCGCCGCCGACTTGTCCTTGCGGAACTCGTCGAGCTGCAGGTTCAACACGTCTTGTAACACCTTCACTTCGTCCGAGCCGGGCTTGCGCGATGTCGCCAGAACGAACCCGTAGGCGATGCGCTCCTTCGTGCTCTTGCCGCCTTCGAGCAGCATGCGCTGCGCAAAGGACCGCGACGCCTCGACGAACTGAAGATCGTTCATCAGCGCCAGCGCCTGCAACGGCGTGTTCGTGCGCGGACGACGCACCACGCAATACTCACGAGTCGGCGCGTCGAAGAGCAACATGTTCGGCGGCGGACTCTGCCGCTTCCAGTAGGTGTAAAGGCTGCGGCGATACTGGTTGTCGTCCTTGTCCGGGACGTACTTTTGCGAGTTGTTGAACGAGACCGCCTCCCACAGCCCCGGCGGTTCGTATGGCTTCACCGCGCGTCCACCGCGCTTTTCCACGAGCAGGCCGCTGATGAAGAGCGCCGTGTCGCGCACCGCCTCGCCATCCACGCGGAAGCGCGGACCGTGGGCCAATAGACGATTCTCCGGATCGCGCGCGCGCATCTCAGGCGATGCCTTGGAGGTCTGCCGGTACGTCGCCGAAGTCACGATGAGCCTCTGCAATTGCTTCACATCCCAGCCGACTCGGATGAACTCCGTCGAGAGCCAGTCGAGCAGTTCGGGATGAGACGGGTTCTCGCCCTGCACGCCGAAATCTTCTGCCGTCTTCACGAAGCCCGTGCCGAAGTATTGCTGCCAGAAACGATTCACCGTCACGCGCGCCATCAACGGATGCGACGGGTCCACCAGCCACTTCGCCAGGCCAAGCCGGTTGGTCGGCGCGTTCGCGGGCAGAGGCGGCAGGATGGCCGGAACGCCGCGCTCCACCTTGTCCCCCTTCTTGTCATACTCGCCGCGGATCAGCATGAACGTGTCGCGCGACTTTTCCATTTCCTTGGCGACCATCGTGATTGGAATCGCCCTTTCGATCCCGCCGTTCTCCTCGCGCCACTTGTCCATATTGGCGAACAGTTGCTTGAACTCCTCCGAGTTCTCGCGCCGGTAGAAGTTCCTAACCTTGGTCGCCTGATCACCATTGAGCGTCTTGGTGGTCGCGAGAACGGCGGCAATATCCGCAGGCACCGTGTCGGTATCGCCGAAGTCCTTGTTGAAAGTGAAATACGCCGCGCCCTGAACCGTGACCACTTTGAGCAGCAGCTTGTTCTCGCCCTTCTTCAAATCAACCGTCACGCGGATCAACCCATCGCCTGGTTTCTCTTCAGCGCGCTGGGTGACCAACTTGTCGTTCACCCAGAGCTTGAGCCCATCATCCGCCCGCAGGCTGAGATCCAGCTTGCGCGCGGCAGGCACCTTGAAAGTGCGATACAGGTAATACGCGCCGTGGATGCCATGCAGATCCTGCACGAGCAGATTCGCCTTTCCATCCGCGAAGTCCGGCTTGGCGCTCCATTTGATTTCACCGCGCACACCGGTGTAAGCCTTCTTCAAATCCACTTCCTTCTCCGGCGCGAAGAAATTGGTGAAACCGTGCTGCAAACCCTCGGTCGGAAACGGCCCAACCACCTGCCAAGGCTCGACCTTCGGCGGGTTGAGCAACCGAACGAGTTCATCATTCTGCGCCGCTGCGAGACGGAAGTGTCCGATGGCGCGCTTCGACTTGGACGCCTCATAGCGCAGGCGAATCTTCAACGCGGAGTTCGTCTCCACCTTCATCGGTTCAGCGAGCGCGAACAGCGCCGTCTGCGGCTCCGTGGACGCCGCCACCTCGGTGCCCCAGCCCGTGTCGGCCTTGCCATCGATGGCCTTGTCGATCTCCCGCGTCGATGCGGAAGCACTCGCAACCGCCTGCGTGAACTTCAACTTCTTCGGCTTGGGCGCCTCGGCGGGTTTGGCGTCCTTACCGTCCGTCGGCTTGTCGCCTTCCTTCCAGTCCTTCGCGGGCTTCGCGTCTTCGATAATCTCCGCCTCGAACTCCGACAGACGGAACACGCCGTCCTCCGCCCGTGAACTCCCTTTCTTCGGCAACGCTTCATGCGGCAACGCTTCCAGCCGAAACGCCGCCAGGCTCGCCTCCGATGCGAATCGCACGATGATTTCATGCGTGTCCGATTCTGGATTCGCACCCTCCACCAGAATGGATTGATCCGGCAGCGTCTTGAAAGTCGGCCCGTTGGAGGACAGTGACGCCACGCTCTGCGGCAACAAAGTCGTCCAGCCTGCGCTCAGCTTGGTGTGCCACTTGTCCTGCCACGCCGCCTGCGCGACATCCAACGCCGGGACCTTCGCATCAATCTTTGTCTGGCCGTCAGCGATGTGCTTCTTCAGCTCTTCCAGCCTTCGCGTCTGCTCCCCGCTCGGCAGCTTCAATACCGGCTCCGGGTTCGGCGCGTTGCCGTCCATCACGGACTCGTTCAAGTTGTTGAAGAACGAGTAAAGCTGATAGTACTCCCGGTGCGTGATGGGATCATACTTGTGCGTGTGACAGCGCGCACACGTCATCGTCAGCCCGAGCCAGATCGTGCTCGACGTCTCCGTGCGGTCGAAGGTGTACTTGGACTGATACTCCTCCACGATCGCTCCGCCCTCGCCTGTGCTCATGTTTGCGCGGACATAGCCTGAACCCACCTTTTGCTCCGTCGTCGCGTCCGGCAACAAATCTCCCGCCAGTTGCTCGATGGTGAACTGATCGTAAGGCTTGTTCTGGTTGAAAGCGTCCACCACCCAGTCGCGCCACTTCCACATGCTGCGCTCTGAGTCGATGTGATAGCCGTGGGAATCCGCGTAGCGCGCCGCATCGAGCCAGTAACGCGCCATGTGTTCCCCGTAGCGCGGTGATTGCAGCAACCGGTCCACCGCCTTCTCGTAAGCGCCCGCGCTCTTGTCCACGAGGAACGCATTCACTTCCTCCGGCGTGGGCGGCAAGCCCGTGAGATCCAGCGTCACACGGCGAAGGATAGTCACCTTGTCCGCCTCGGACGACGGCTTGAGCCCTTCCTTTTCCAAGCGTGCCAGAATGAACCGGTCGATGTCATTGCGCGCCCACTTCGTCGCCTTCACCGGCGGAAGCTCCGGACGCTCCGGCTTCGTGAACGCCCAATGCCCGACGAACTTCGCACCGTCCTGCACCCAGCGCTTGAGCAAATCAATCTGCTGCGCGGTCAGTTTCTTGCCCGTCTTCGGCGGCGGCATGATTTCGTCGGCGTCCTTCGTGAGGATGCGCGCGATCAACTGGCTCTTCGCCACGTCGCCAGGAACGATCGCGTGTTCGCCCGACTTCGCAGGCTTGAGCGCCTCCTTCACGTCATCGAGACGCAGCTTGCCCTTGCGTTCCTTGTCATCTGGACCGTGACAGGCGAAGCAGTTGTCGGAAAGGATCGGGCGGATGTCGCGGTTGAAGTCGATCTTGCCGCCGGTGCCCGGCTTTGAGTCCTTGCTCGCCGCCCATGCCGACGTTGCGAACATCAGCGCGAGGCTCATCGCTGCAAATCGAATCGAGATAATGCGGAATTCCATGACTGTTCGTTGATCGTTTGTGTCAAACCCGACGCCGGGATTCTGAATCGCTTTCTAGCCGACAGAATGCTCAAGTAGACTAGCCGTCAGAACCATTCCTTCAAATGAATTTCAAACACCATCAACCAGTTCGAGACTTGCCCGCCCGCCTCCGTCGCATCATCGTTTCGCGCGCCGAACATGCACAAGAAAGCTCTCCATCACCTGGCCGAAACTGATCCCATTCTCGCAAACCTGATCGCACAAGTCGGCCCGTGCCGGCTGCGCGCCGACTGCAACACCTCCGCGTTCGAAGCGCTCGTCGAAGCCGTCTGCCACCAGCAACTCACCGGCAAGGCCGCGCAGACGATTCTCGGCCGCATCAAGGCCATCCATCCGCACCGCCCCTTCCCTACGCCCGACGATCTGCTCGCCACGCACGATGACACGCTCCGCGCCGCCGGCCTCTCGCGCGCCAAGGTCGCCGCCGTGAAGGACATCTCCGCCAAGTCCCTGGATGGCACCGTCCCCGATCCCAAAGCGCTCGCGAAACTCGATGACGCAGAAATCATCGAACGGCTCACTACCATTCGCGGCGTCGGACAATGGACCGTCGAGATGCTTCTCATCTTCAAGCTCGGCCGCATGGACGTGCTGCCCGTCGATGACTTCGGCGTGCGCAAGGGATTCATGCTCACCTACCGCAAACGCGATCTGCCCAAGCCCGCCGTCCTGCTCAAGCAAGGCGAACGGTGGCGTCCGTATCGCAGCGTCGCGTCGTGGTACATGTGGCGGGCGGCGGATCTGGCGAAGTCGAAGTAGTCCACGGAACCCGCTTGGACACGGCAGGCACGGCGCCGTGACTCTTCACAATAAAATCCATGACAAGCCCCGTGAAATCCCTTTGACTCACCCGGATTTTCGATATGCCCAAACGCACTGACATTCATACCGTCCTCATCATCGGCGCCGGCCCCATCATCATCGGGCAGGCGTGCGAGTTCGACTACTCCGGCACCCAGGCGTGCAAGGCCCTGCGCGAGGAGGGCTACCGCGTCGTCCTCGTGAACTCCAACCCGGCCACCATCATGACCGACCCGGAGTTCGCCGACCGCACCTACATCGAGCCCATCACGCCCGAATGCGTCGAGAAGATCATCATTCGCGAGAAGGAGGAGATGAAACGTCTCGGCGCGACGGGCAAACTCGTTTTGCTCCCCACGCTCGGCGGCCAGACCGCGCTGAACACCTCCATGGCGCTGAACAAGAACGGCGCGCTCGAACGCCACGACGTGGAGATGATCGGCGCGAAGCCGGAAGCGATTCACAAAGGTGAAGACCGTTTCGCCTTCAAGGAACTCATGCTCCAGATCGGCCTCGACGTTCCCATCTCCGGCGTCGCACACAATCTGGAAGAAGCTCGCGCCGTCGCGAAATCGATCGGCAAATTCCCGCTCATCATCCGTCCCGCGTTCACGCTCGGCGGCACGGGCGGCGGCATCGGCTACAACCAGGAAGAGTTCGAGACGATTGCCAAAGGCGGCATCGAGCTTTCGCCCGTGAACGAAGTCCTCATCGAAGAATCCCTCCTCGGCTGGAAGGAATACGAGATGGAAGTGATGCGCGACAAGGCCGACAACTGCGTCATCATCTGCTCCATCGAGAACTTCGATCCCATGGGCGTCCATACCGGCGACAGCATCACCGTCGCCCCCATCCAGACGCTGACCGACAAGGAATTTCAGATCATGCGCGACCAGAGCTTCGCCGTCATCCGCGCCGTGGGCGTCGAGACCGGCGGCTCGAACATCCAGTTCGGCGTCAGCCCGGAGAACGGCCGCATGGTCATCATTGAGATGAACCCCCGCGTCAGCCGCAGTTCGGCTCTGGCTTCCAAGGCCACCGGCTTTCCCATCGCGAAAATCGCCGCCAAGCTCGCCGTCGGCTACCTGCTCGACGAACTCAAGAACGACATCACCAAGAACACTCCGGCCAGCTTCGAGCCGAGCATTGATTACGTTGTCACCAAGATTCCGCGCTTCGCCTTCGAGAAATTCCCGCAAGCCGATCCCACGCTCACCACGCAGATGAAGAGCGTCGGCGAAGCCATGGCCATCGGGCGCACGTTCAAGGAAAGCCTCCAAAAATGCCTACGCTCGCTGGAGATCGGCCGCAGCGGCCTGGGCGGCGACGGCAAACCGTGGCGCATCGGCACGGAAGTCTATGGCGACCGTGACATCCTCCCGCGCGACGTCATCAGCCGCAAGCTGAGTGTGCCCAATGCCGAACGCATCTTCTTCATCCGCCACGCCCTGCGGGCTGGGTTCACGATTGAGGAAATCTTTGGTTTGACGAAGATTGACCGCTGGTTCTTGGTGCAGATCAAGGAGATCGTGGACTTCGAAGAAGAACTCGCGACCGCCAGGAACTGATCCGGCTATCAACTATCAACCATGAACGCTCAACTTTCCCCGGTTCAGATCAAAGAGATTGTGGATTTTGAGGAGGAGCTGGCGGCCTCCAAGAACTGACCCTTCGTTTTGACACCGCCAACGGGCGAACGTAATCTTAGTGCCATGAAAGTAGCCCTCACGCCGCATCAGGAGAAGTTCATCGCCACGAAGATGAAGACCGGCGGCTATCTCTCGCCCGACGAAATCGTGCGGGAGGCGCTGCGGGTGTATGAACTGGTCGAGCAGGACGATTCTGACCCGGCGCTGGAGGCCGCCCTGCGCCACTCACTCGGCAGTCCGTTGAAGAAGTATCGCCCCGGCCACTTCGCCTCCCTCTCGAAGCGGAACGGCCACTGACCCTCCCGTGTCCACGGAGCGCCACATGGAAGTCTTCGTCCGGCATGATGCCGAGTTGGATGCGCTCGGCTAATTCCAATATCTCCACGAGCGAAACCCCGATTTGGCCCTCCGCTTTCTCGCGGCCATTGATCGCACGGTGGAAGGACTCGCCGGGCAGCCGATGAAAGGCCGACTCCGTCGCTTCCGTGGCAGCGACCTCAAGAGCATCCGCTCGTGGCGCGTGGATGACTTCGAGAACTACCTCATCTTCTATCGCGCCACCAAGGAACGGCTGGAAGTGCTCCGCATCAAACACGGCGCGATGGACTTTCCGCAGGCGCTCCGCCGTAAGGAATAGCCTTGAGGACGAAGTACCCGGAAGAGCTACGTTCGGCCCGAAAGATGAACGCCACCAAGCCCGTCCTGCGCGCCAAAACCGACCTCTGGTTTCTGGTCCTGATCAAAGAGATCATGGATTTTGAGAAGGAACTGGCCGGGGCGAAGAACTAAAAGGAATTATGGCTCGAACCAGAGGCAAAGCTGAATTTGTTAAATGGATCCCCTTGCTGCTCGACGCGCTACGTGCTCTTGGCGGTTCCGCTGATTCTCGTGACGTCATTGATTGGATTGCCAACGCAGTTAACCTCCCCGCCGAAGAGCGTGAACGCCGAAACAAGCACGACATTCCGCGTTTCGAGAACCAAGTTCATTGGGCAAGACAGTATTTAGTTTGGGAAGGCTTGCTCGATAGTTCACGAAGGGGCGTTTGGACGTTGAGCAGTGCAGGAGCAAAGGCACGGCTGACTGAGGAACAAAGCCACGACCTCGTCAGAAGGCAGGCCAGATTGCGCGCCAACAAGCAAACAAAGGCCAAGGATGGAACCGATCCAAATCCAAAACCAAAAGATGAAATCGTGGACGAAACGGCAGAAGTTGAAACTCCAGAGTTAGCGGAGGAAAGCAAACTGCTGGACGTCCTCCAGTCTTTGTCACCCGAAGGCTTCGAGCGCCTCTGCAAGCGACTTCTCCACGAATACGGCTTGGAGAAAGTTGTAGTGACTGGCAAGAGCCATGACGGCGGAATTGACGGGATGGGCCTCTTGCGGCTGAACACCTTTGTAACCATGAAGGTGCTGTTTCAATGCAAGAGGGTTCGGAAGGGAGTCAGCCGCGCTCAAGTCGGTGACTTTCGGAACGCCGTAATGGGCCGAGCTGACAAAGGAATTCTGCTCACCACCGGGTGGTTCAGTTCGGATGCAGAAAAGGAAGCCAACCGCGAAGGTGTAATCCCGATTGAGATGGTAGATGGCGAGCGGTTGGT
>CAMCCU010000160.1 GCA_945872975.1 Pedosphaera parvula Ellin514 | reverse complement strand
TCCTTCATCCAGCGACCGCCTCCCGCCGGATGCAGAGTCTTGGCTTCCGGCTGCCAGTGGTTGAAGCAGCCCGCGACGCTGACTGACTTCGCCGTGGGGTGATTGAATTCAAAGCGAACGGGCACGAGCTGCGGGCCGGCGCTTGGAGCGTTGTCATGGTTGTGATTGTGTTTCATAAGTTTGAACTGGTTGCTTTTTCCCGCGCCTTGAGACGCAGAGAGTCTGTCTTCCTCATCGCGGAAGTGCCCGCTTTTGCCCCGTTCTTTCCACAGGGCGGTTGGATTGGCGCGGTGCGGAAAGCATCGGCGTCTTGGTGCGGATTTCTTCGCGCCCGGCAGATCCCCGCTCGTCCCGAGCCTTCGGGAATTCGCGTGAATCCAACGGCTTCTTCTTGTTCGGCGACTGTATCGATTGCTGACCGTGTGTTTGTTTTTGCATAAAAGTTTGGCTTCGAGGATCGGGCATCACGCATGTGGATGCCGGAATTCATTTGTTGAACATTTTCAAGACAATGAAGATGACAACGGCTCCACCGATGCCTCCTCCAAACAGGAGATACAGCATGGAGTAACCAGCGGCGGCGAAGAGGGGTTCCAATATCAGTGCAATCATAGGTCGATGAGTTGATCCAAGGATTGAAAACCCTGCAACCGCGTCGGCGCCGGTTGCAGGGCTGGTGGGGTGGTTACTAGCGGGACGTGGAAGCGGATTGGTTGCGACCAGCGCTGACCGGGCGGACGCCCCGGCGAATATTGCCGGGTTTTTTGTCTGCCACCGGCTCACGAGACTGCTCGTCGGATTCGCCCATCGCCTCCTCGTTGCTGCTGGCTCGCGCCAGTTTGGTGAGCGATTCATTGGCGTCGGCCTCTTCCTCAAGAATCTGTTTCAAGAGGCCGGCGGCCTCCCTGTTCCCGAGCAGCCCGGCCCATTCGTGCAGACAGCCGTAGGACGCCATCTCGTAGTGCTCGATCTTCTGCGCCGCCGAGATCAACGCCGCGTTGATAGCTGGTGAACCTTTGAATTCCGCCGCGATCTCGTCGCCCTCTTCCAGAAGTCCGACGGTGGCTTCGCACGTCTGGCCTTTGGCTTTCATGTCGAAGGATTGGAACACTTGTTCGAGCTTCTTCACGTGGCCTTCGGTTTCCTTGAGGTGGGACTGAAACGCGCCCTTCAGCACCTCGCAGGTCGCGGCCCTGGCCATCTTCGGCAGTGATTTGACGAGGCGGCGCTCGGCGTCATACATGTCCGCCAGTTCGTTGAGAAATAAATCTTTGAGTGTTTTCATGTTCGTTTCGATGACCGGTTTGAGCTGATCCTGCGGCCAAGTTGTCTCAGCCGCAGGAATTGCTCCGTCGTTTAGAGCAGCATGGAACGGACGGCAGCGGCCGCCGGACGCGATCCGCGTTCGGTAGCCTTGGCGGCTTTGGGGGTGGACGCTTCTCCGGTGGAGCAGATGTCCTGCGCCCCGGCTTTGGTGAAGATATCCTTGGCCCGCGTGATTTCCTCGGAGTTCTCGGTGTGGACCGAGATGAGAATGTTGCCGGCCTTGATCTTGCCTTCGTAGCGCTTGGCTTCGATTTCAGGAATGCCCAGCCCGATCAATCCGCCGGCGATGCCGCCCACGGTCGCGCCGATGGCCGCACCGCTCAACGCGGCGACAATCGGTCCGGCCGCAATGAACGGTCCCACTCCGGGAATGGCCAGCGCGCCAATCCCGGCGATCCAGCCCAGCGCGCCGCCGATGACGCCGCCCGTGCCGGCTCCGGCCACTGCGCCCTCGGGGGCCTTGGTGTTCTTCTCGTGCGCAAAGTCGTGGCTCGTGCCTTTGTCAGCGAAGAGCGCGGAGATGTCGTTGTTGGAGAAGTTCGCGGTCTTGAGCTGATCGACAATGCGGTCAGCCTGGTCGCGAGTGGTGGCGATGCAGAATACAGATTTCTTTGACATGATGTTTGGTTTTCTTTGGTTTGGTGGTGTTTGTTGAGGACCGAATTACTTGTCAGTGCTGGTGGTGTTCTTCACGTCCAGTTGATTGTCCACGTTCTCGGACTGGGCGATTCGATTCGCGATTTCACCGATGCGACGTTTTTCCTCCGCCGTGTTAACCGGCCCGCGCAAGGTGACCCGGCCTTGGTTGGTGATGATCTTTACGTTCCTGGCATTCACGGACATGTCCTTCCCGGCGATGATCTCTTTGCGAATCTGCGCCGTGGTGGCCACGTCGGCCTTGCTGTTGCCTTGATCGAGCGGCGTCACTGCACGCTCATCGCGGTCGCGAACATTGCGCGCCGTGTTATCCGCCTGAGTCGTCACGTTGGTGGTGAAGTAAGGTTCGACCCGGTAGGCGCGATAGACGCCAGCCGCATAGCTGGGCTGACTGAAATCAGGCCATTGATTGGCCTTGAAGTGCGGTGAGCTGCTCAACATCTCCTTCGAGGCGTCGAGCTGAAGAACGTCCCGGTTCGTGTTGAACCGAAGCGCGGTCGGTGGAACTGCGCTGAGCGCGTCGCCAATCCCGAGGAAGCCGCCGGAGGAAACGATCACCGCCACGATGCGGCCTGACGACAGATCCACCAGAAGGTTCTCCACCTGGCCGAGCTTCTCGTCCTGCAGGTTCTTAACCGATGTACCCATGATCTTGCTCGCCTTCTGGACATAGCCCAGGCGCGACAACGGAATCATGGATTGGCGCTCACTTAAGATCCGGTCGTTGTCCCACGTCCCATCCGCCTTGCGGATAGCAACGGTCTTGAGTGAACCATCCGCGTTGCGTTGGCCGTCATTGTTGATCTGACCATCCGGGTTGCGCAGCCCATCGAGAACCGCATCTCCCTTGTGGATGAATCGGAAGGAGGACTCCTGACCGTAGTATCCATAGACTGCGGAGAGATGATTGGAGTCGCAGCATTCGGCCCAGTTCGCTGACTCGAAGGCGGGCCCGCCCTTTACTTTCTCTTTGTTGGCATCGAGGTGAAGAACCTTCTGGGCAACATCGTGGTGCAACGCCCCCGGCGGCACGGCCGTCAGCGTGTCGCCAATGCCGATGAATCCGCCGGTGGACAAGATCACTTGGACAATCCGTCCGGATTCCAGGTCGATCGCGAGGTCGGATACCTTGCCGAGTTTCTCATCCTGATAGTTGTTGACCGTCATCCCGATGAGTTCGCTGGCCTTGGCCGCGCCGTTTAGCCGGTCCGCCTGCCGTGCGTGGGGCATCCGGTCGCGTGTGTAGTCAAGGGCGTTCGTTTTGGGATTGGTCGTGTCTTGAGCCAGAGCCGAGCACGCCAGGAGCGAGAGGGCGGAGGCGCTGATGATGGTTTGAAGTTTCCGTTTCATATTTTTATTTTCTTCCGTGTTTAGTTTTTGTTTCTTACAGAGCTTTTTCTCTTTCAGAGTTTGCACAGTAGGTGTGGAAGCGCGGGCGTTCTATGGGGTGTAACCCGACCGGAGATATTAGGGACGGAAGAACGCCGTGGCGGAGACAAGCTCGCACAGAGGATTCTTCAGGAGCTGCCAATGCGCTGTTTCATACGTCCCTGGTTGACGCATCAAAATTCAAACTAGGGATCTTCTAGTGGCGGCAAGGAACTCCCCAGTGGCGACAGGTTCACTCAGGCCATAACGGTAGTCATGCCTTCAAGCTGCGAACAGAATGTGAAACGCGCCGGACGACCGATGGGGAAGCGATTGGTAGCGCACGGGACTGGAAGTGTGCTGGCAACATCGTGGGAGCGCGGCCATGAAACTTAAGTCGGCCGTGGAATGACCGTAATGCAATCATGAATGTCAGACTGCATCGAATACTCTGGTTGAGCCTATGGCTCGCGTTCGCGGTCACTCCGGACGGATTGCACGCAGCGTTGTCGCCCGAAAAACTCTACAAAAAACTTTTACCTTCGGTGATGACATTGGAAGTAGAGAACCAGAGCGGGGAAAGGTTTATTGGCAGCGCCGTGCTCGCAGTTCGAGACGATGCCGCGCTCACGGCATGGCACGTCGTCGCCGACGCGCGTTCTGTCTGGGCCGTATTCGCTGACGGACAGCGCGTGAAAGTAATCGGGTGCATTGACTATGACGGCTTGCGCGATCTGGCGTTGCTGAAGCTGGAAAAGAGACTGCCCCATCGGCAGGCGGCCTTGTGCCCGGCACCGCAATCCGTCGCGGCCCGTGCTTATGTCATCGGTGCGCCCAAGGGCTTTGACTTCAGCATCAGCGATGGCTTGATCAGCCAGATTCGGAGCGTGGACGGTTTTCTCCAGTATCAACTATCCTGTCCCATCTCTCCTGGAAACAGCGGAAGCCCGGTCCTCAACCATCGCGGAGAAGTCATCGGCATTGCCTCCTGGACGAAGGCCGATGCGCAGAACGTGAGCTTCGCCATTCCCACTCAGGAGATCATCCGGCTCAATCCTTCCAAGCGACCGGCGACCTGGGAGCAACTGACGACCACCGCCCGCCCAGACCAGCCCGCCCGGTTGATCGAACCACGCCATGCCACCAGCGAAGCGAACGAAGAACGGACTGATGCGGGAAGATTCGCCGCGTTCAGGAAACGATTGGATGACTACGCTGGAAAACCCGTAACCATCGTGGTTCAGGGAGAAGGACGAACAAACATTTTCAAATTCACCGGAAGGTAAACCTGCGATCGGACACAGAACCCACACGTGTTCCCCCTCGGGAGATTTGGTGAAGTCTGGGCTCTCGAAAACGGCACAGGCCGCCGTCACCGAGCCCGCTCAATTACATCGTGAAGTGGGCGTCACCGGGACGACAGATTCGCACCCACCTCGCGTCGGCGGCTCAACAAGTCCGCGCACGTAGTCCTCCGCCTCGATCCAGACCTTGGACTTCACCATCCATTCCCTTGCTTCCAACGTGTTCTTTTCGCTGTCGGCGGAAGCACCCGTCAGCGCTTCTTGAGTCTTATCCTTCGCCACGGTTTCGCAGACTTTGGCCTGCCGTTGCATCTCTTCGATGATTTTTGTGAGTAGTGTTTGCATGTTGGTATAAGCGGCCCCATCCCACTCCAGCCTACGTTGAAGACTGCTGGCGTTGAGAGATGAGAAGTTCCTTGATTCGGTTGGGTTGCGCGACGCCGCGCGCTTCCTCCGCTGCATCGACGGTCGCAGCCGTGGAGATGGTGACGTCGCCGATTCCGACCATTCGGCCCCATACTCCCTGCCTCACGTCGATGGAGCAAATGTCCTTGATGAAAAACTCGCTGGATTCCTTGGACCAAAAACCTTCTTCGACGGAGACCCGGTCGGAATAGATACGCATCGCGAACGAGTGCCGCCGATACAATGCAACCAACAGCGGCACCAGCAGCCAAAAGAACAACAGGTGCCAGCCAAAGTTCCACCACGAGGGACGCACCTCCAAAAGCACCGATTGCAGATCCACTGCCTCAAGCGCGGAGGCTCGGGCCTGCGGTGACGGGGCTGCGGCCTCGCTGCGTTGCGCCAGTGGATAACCGCAGGCGGGACAGGCCCCGGCTTCAGTGCTGACTTCTTTACCGCATTCCGGACAAGCGATCAGTGCCATCCGCAACCTTGGAGAGACGGTGTGGAGCAAACATCCTGATGGAATACTGGCAATCGGCGCATCATAGCCAGGAACGCGTTGTCAGCCTCCGTGGCTACCCATGAACTTCTGGTTTGCTGCACCCCGACGCGTTCGCATGTGTGGATCGAAAAACGAAGGGTATTGGGCTCATCAGTTTTCATAGGCGGAACCCCTTACCTTTCTCAATCCGTTTTGGGTGGGACCGCTTTCATATTGGTGAGCGCATCCACGATGCGCTTTTGCACCGTCGGATTGGAAAGGTTCCCCAGATGTCCGCCTTGCGCGAAGACGGTCAACTGTTCAGGAGTGAACGTGGCGCGAAGCCATTCCAGGTCTTCGTTCGCGAGGAGAAAATCGTTTTGATTAACGATGATGCGGATGCCGGAATTGAGGCGCAGACCGGCGTCATACGTCCGCAGATCGCCGGCTTTCTCCAGCGCTTCCGCCACGGGCGCGGCAATGCCCTGGGCCTGATAATAAGGGATCGCAAACTTCTCGAAATAATCCTGGTAGGAGTTCTGAAGTATCTCCTGATACAGCGGGTCGCGCCTCCAATTCCTGATCGAGTGTTGCAGGACGCCCTGGTTGTTCCGCCGCTGGCTGCTGAAAATAACATCTCTCAACGTGAGTCGGAACGTCAGGCCGATGAGAAACTTGGACTCGACGGCGCTGAAGGGCAGCGAGGTCTGCGGTGTAAGCGTGATTTTGCTCAGGGCGGCTACTTTCAGAAAGGTGTTGTCGATGCTGTCAGTCCGATTGGTGGCCGGCCACTCCAGCGGCGCACGGTAGAATTCGTCCAGCTTGGAAACGCCGTGCAGCAGGCGGACCGGAGTGTTGATGGCTACGTAGCGGTCGAACTTTACCAACGGCAACTGGTTCGTCGATTCGGTGGCCGCGATGTACAAAGAATGGAGTGCGCCCATGGAATAACCCATCAGCGCCCGATCGCCCAGCCGGCCTGGATACAGCGACCCCAGGCGACGATCGACCTCCGTCAACGCGACGTGAACATCGTGACCATCCACCGGCAGGTAAGCCGGCATCGCTGCGGTCGAGGCGTGTTCCATGAACTCGGAGTTGAACGCGCTGCTGATGACCACGGCAGAGAAGCCGTTGCTGTAAACGAGCTCAGCCAGCGCGAGCGCGGGTTGCGCCAGCCGGTGCGAGCCCAGACCGGGAACGATGTAAACCACGGGCGCCTTTCCCGGTTGCAGCCAGGAGGTGAATTTGAGTTTCCGGCCCGTCGCCGGAATTTTTACCGAGCGGGTCTTCCCACGATCGGGGAACTCGGGGGCTTTGAAAGTGAAGAAGACGGACTCGAGAGTTTCCAACGACGCTTCGTCTGGTTCTCCCTTCACCTGGAAATCCGCCACACGGTTTGCGCACGCGAACGTCCACGCATACTGAATCTCGGCGTAAGGGTCCATCGCGGCCTGGCTGAAGCGCACGTATTCGCCCACGTTGTCCGCGAGTTCGTTATACCTGACCACATAGTTGACATAGGTGTAAGGGCCGAGCCAGGTCAGCGGATTGTTCCCGACGAAATCGTAGGGCGCGATGTAGATAAGTGGATTGGCCGCCGTATCAGCAGCGAAGCCCAGAGTGTCCCGCTCGTTGCTCGGGCCAAGAATCGGCAGCATGATGAAACATTGCGGCTTCCAGCCCCACTGACCGAACGTCTGGCCGAAGTCCGCGTCGGACTTCTGAATCTTCCATTTGGTTCCCACATCGAAGCACCCGGCCACGCCCACCGTGGTGTTGCAGGCGAAGCGGTAGGTTTCGTCACGCGCGCCGATCCATTTTCCCTGGAGCAAGTTGTTAATCAGCCGTCCGGGATAAGTGAGGTTCCTGCCGAAATTTCCAATCCCGGTTCGGACGGGCTTCACGACGACAAACCGATAGACCCTGCTGGTCGGCTTGACGACGCCCGTCATCAAGCCCTTGTTGAAGCTCCACATCGCCCGGTTGAACGGCTCGATGGGGTCGGGGACGGACTGAGGAAGAGCAAACGTTTCCGTGTCGGGCTGCGAGTTGGCAACGTTGGTTGGAGCCTGTGCATGGGCGTGCGGCGAAAGGTAAAGCGCTGCGACCACCAGCACCAGACTGCGAATTCTCCCGCGCGGTTGAATTCCCATCATCCCCACCGCCCCACCCTTAAAGCGAGGAACACTCGGTCTTCAGAGTCCACGGCAAGCGAATGGTCATGTGCCTGCCGACAACCAGATTTCAAATGGACGGAGCAACCCTTCGTGTTCATTTCGACGCGACGATACTGGATCTCAATGGTATTGGCGACTGCTTCTCCCCAAGTGATTTCGATTCTCGATCGGTTCGGGTTCGGCGCCGGAGCTGGCGTCGCAGATGGCAGCAAGCTGAGCGGTAACTGACATTCTGTCATGGCGTGAGGAAAGCACAGCGAGTGAGCCGGTGGCTATGGGGTGTTCACCCCATCCGCAAGTTGCACGAATCAAGTTCCGTCCCGATCCCACGCCCCCGTGTTGCCAAGGACCGCCGAGGTGGTCGCTCTCCAAGTATTCCTGCGGCCGAGGGTTTTCCCAGTGGCCCAAGGATCGCCCTAGTCGCGAACAAATCGCATGAGACCTAACGGTGATCATGCAAAAAATCCTTGGAAGCACAGCGAGCCGTCCTGACGGTGCCTCGAGTTGGGCGTGGCGAAGCATGAGTGTGTCAACGGTGCTTGGAGGCATCCTGCTCCTCGCGCTGCTCCACCACTCCGGCGCGGCATTCGGCGCCACTCTTCCGGGCACGAACAGTGCCTCCCTGGCCTGGGATAAAAGTCCCAGCACCAATGTCACCGGCTACCGCCTTCACTACGGCGCGGCCAGCGGAAACTATACGAACATCGTGGCGATGACGGGAAATCAGACCACCAATACGGTCCGCGGCCTCGTCAGTGGCGTGCGGTATTTCTTCGTCGTCACTGCCTACACCGCAAGCGGGCTGCAAAGCGATCCCTCGAACGAAATCAGTTTCGTCCCGAGCCCTTCCACCTTCCCGATTAGCATCACCACCACCAATCGGGCTAGTCTGACCGTGAGAGGGTTGGCGGGCCAAAGGTATAGCATCCAGGCGACGCAGGACTCTATCAACTGGACGGTCATCGCCACGGTCACGATGGGGGCCGGCGGCTCGCTCAACTTCACTGATCCAAACGCCGCGAGCTACTCGATGCGCTTCTACCGCACACAACCCGCGCCTTGATGCGTCCAGTTTGGAAGTCAGCTTTCCGACGAAATCAAACCGACTCGCAGGGCGTAGCGCACCAGGCCCGGAACATCATGCAAGTTCAGGCCGGCCATCAGCTTCATACGATGGTATTCAACGGTCTTGGGGCTGACCCTGAGAATGTCGGCGATCTGTTTGGTGTTCTGGCCTTCGGCGATGAGCTGGAGAATCTCGCGCTGGCGACTCGTCAACTGTTCGAGCGGACTCTTCGCGTCGGGAGGTTCATTGGCAGACGTGTTCTTGAGAAGCGGCGCGGATGGTTCCGGGCGCAGATCACCCTCCTTTTGAACCGCACGATGTAAAGCCATCTCGGCCTGTTCGGTGCGCGTTTCCGCTTGTTCCGTGCGCGTCTCCGCCTGCTCGGTCCGGGTTTCGGCCTGTTCGGTTCGTGTTTCCGCTTGTTCCGTCCGGACCTTGGCCTGCTCAGTTCGCGTCTCCGCCTGCTCGACTCGCGTTTCGGCCTGTTCCGTGCGCGCCTCGGCCCGTTCAGTCCGGGCTTCCGCCTTCTCCACCCGCGCCAGATCTGCTTTTACGGCCACAGGTTCCGCCACATTCTTCACTATGCCTCGACGGATGAAACCATTGCGGCTGGAGTCAATGCTCCGTCTGAAACTGTCGGCTCTGTCGATGGCTCGCTGGCGAACACCGCCGGATCGAACACTTCACCGAGCATCTGCAAATCCACGATGGCCTGGGGCAGCAGGCCAAGGATGTGCGAGCCAGTCTTGCTCGCGTAATCCCACAGCCAGTAGCGATTCAGTCCATCCTGATTTGCCGCGCCCAGACCGTAGCTCATGGGAGCGCAGACTCGATCCACGACGCCGTTGTCGGCGACGGAATACAGCCGCACGCGAACCTTCTTCTTCTCGTTGAGCGCTTCGAGGAAGCTGGAGTGATTGGGTATCATGGATTGTAAAGGTTGAGGGTGAATTCCTAGCGAACCTGCGGCACCCGGATGTCTCCGGCGCGGCTGATGATGCCGAAAGCGTAGAGCAGCCAGACGACGACGCAGATCACCACGACGATATTGAGGATTTTCTTAATCTTCCCGTCCATCGGGATGTAGTTGTTGACCAGCCAGAGCAGGACGCCGACGACGATCAGCGTTGCGACGAGTGAAATTAGCGACATGGGTTGCCTTTGGTTTGGAGAAGTTTTGTAAGAGCCCGTCTGAAAAAAGAAAAACGCACAAATCACTTGATTTGACGGGCTGTTTTCGCGGCTTTTATTCGCGGCAGCGCTTTACAGGCGATGAAAATCGCCTCTTACGAAACCGATCTCTCCGACCCCCAATGGCACTTGCTTCGCCGCTTCCTGCCCGCCGCCAAAAAGCGCGGCCGCCCGCGCACCTGCCTGCGCGAAGTCCTCAATGCCCTCCTCTATCTGATCAAGACCGGCGCCCAGTGGCGGCTCCTGCCCAAAAACTTCCCGCCGTGGCAGACCGTCTATCATCATTTCCGCCAGTGGACCCGCAATGGTTTGCTGGCCCGGCTCAACGACCGCCTGCGCGCCAAGGTGCGGCAG
>CAMCCU010000159.1 GCA_945872975.1 Pedosphaera parvula Ellin514 | reverse complement strand
CGCGTGTGCCGGTGAAGTCGCTGTTGTCAAAGTAGTCTCCGCGCAACCCGATGCCGTTGCCGATCGGAGGTGGATTGACGGTGATCGTGATGGCGGCGCTGGGCGAGACCGCCAGCCCATTGTCGCGCGCTTTCGCCACCAGCGTGTGGACGCCGACCGGGGCGTTCGTCCAGACGTAGGTGAACGGAGCGCTTGCCGAGATGCCCAGCAATACGTCGCCGTTGTAGAACTCGACCCGTGCTATGGTGCCGTCAGGATCAGCAGCAGTTGCGGTCAGCGTGACGTTGACCGGAACCTCGAAGGTCGCGCCATCGCTGGGCGACGTGAGCGTGACGCCCGGAGCTTGATTGAACACATTGGCGGCTCCCGGCGTGATGCCGCTGGCGAACCAGTTCGTCGGTTCGTTGCCATAGACGAACGGCGCGGTGCGTTGAATCGACGGCCCATCGCCGTCTGCGCCGGGCGGCCAAGGCAGCTTGTCGTTGTAACGCGCTTCATCCACGACAATGTAGGGAATCGTCACGCTGCCGTTGGTGCCAAGCTCAGGCGCGTCCGGCCGCTCCAGCTTCAAGCGCTCGCCGCTGTCTTGCAGATTGCCTGCGTAAGGCCCGAGGATTTGAACCGCGCCGGGCACGCTGTACTTCGTGCGAAATGACGCCGGATCGATGTTCACGAGCAGCAGGTATTGTCCTGCGCCAAGCGTGATGTTGTTCGAGAAGGCGTAACCCAGTCCGCTCAGCTTCCAGCCATTGGTCGGATACGCCGGATCGTAGAGCAGCACCGGTGCGGCGCTGGAGTTGTGCAGCTCGACGAACTCGTCGTAATCCAGCGCGGGGTGATACATCACTTCGTTGATGACCACCGGACCAACACGCGGACCAGAGTTCGCCGCTCCCAGTGTGATGCCGTTTAGCGCCGGCCAGTTTTCCTCACCCGAGCTCGTCAGGTAACGACCGAAGCTCACGCCATTCGCCGCCGCGCCGTAGTCGAAGCTGTGGCTGTAACCGGTCAGGTTTGTATTTGCGTCGCCGCTGAAGAGGAAGAGCGATTCACCGAGCGAGCTCAGCGCGAAGCTTGGTGGAACGCCGGGCTGCGAATTGAACTGGGCTTCCGTGAACACCACGAAGCCGCCGGCAGGAATCGCCGTGCCGTTCGCGATGCGGAACTTCTTCGGCTGCGCTGCGTCGTCGCTCAGGAACCAGCCGCCGAGGTTCACGCTGGTGGCCGTGGGATTGAACAGCTCGATGGCGTCCACCTGGGGTAAATCGGTGTGCGTCAGGATCTCGTTGATGACAATGGGCGCGATGCTGGAGCCCGGATCGTCTGCTCCTGGCGAACCGCCCAGCGCCGAGCTGGGTCGCCAGCTCGACGACGAGTCGGGATTGCCGGCGAGATTCTCGCGCACGAGCGAGAACCCGTATCCATCCGGCGTGATCGGCCAGGGCACCGCGTTGTTGTAAGTGAAGCTGAAGACGTTCGTGCCGAGCACATGCGCCAGCGTGAGCTTCTCGCCGCCGTTATCGAGCTTGCCGGAATAGTTGCCATTCACAGGAACGCCCGGATAGCGCAGCGCGAACGCAGAGGCGGACGGCGAGAGAACAAAGAATGCCCCGGGCGCGAGCCTTGTGCCGTTGGTGAAGCTGAACGTGAGGCCGGAGGTGAATCGCAGCCCGCTCAGGTCGAGCGTGTTCGTCCCTGTATTCTTCAGCTCGATGAATTCCAGATCATCGCTGCCGAACGGCGTGAACGGCAGCGGGCGATACATGATCTCCGTGACTTCGAAATCGGAGAAATCCTGCACCACATAGAACGTCGCTTCGATCAATGCGCTCCAGTCCGCGCCGTTGCGCACTCGTGCGCGGATGAACGAGGCGTTGTTCAGCACCAGCGGCGTGGAGTAAGTCTGTGCCGACTGCGCGACGGCTCCGCCCCAGAGCCGTGGGTCCGAACCATCGAGCGTGAAGTAGATCGTCCCGGCCGGGTTCGGGTTCGTGAGCACGAGCGGATAAGCCGGTGGGACCAAGCCACCAAGCTGCGAAAAGCCGGGCGCGTTGAGCTGGGGGTAAAGCCCCGCGTTGCGCAGTTGGTTTAAGAGAATGGAAGCGCGTTGCGGGAACCACGAGCGCACGCTCGATTGCGCGGATAACCAGGTTTGCCGCGTGTTGCCGCCACCCCAGCGGGAGGATTCCCCGACGATGGCGCGGTCGATCTCGGTTGCTCGCTTCATCCAGCGCGCGTCAGCGACAGCGGGAGTCAGCGTGCCGCCGTTGAGCAGATGCTTCTGCGCGTGATCACCGAACTCGCGTCGGAACTCCGGATGCGCGCGCAGCCGCGCGTAGAGCGTGCCTGGTGAACCGCCGCTCTCGCCGGTTCGATCGGTATTCACGTCGTTGCCAATGCCGAAGCTCCACTCCGCGTCCCAGCAGAAGAAGTGGAAGCCCGCGCCGGGCACCCGACGGCGGGCGGCGTTCCAGTTGTGCCCCGGCCAGTCGGTGTTGGCGGAGTAGAAGTTCATCATCATGTAGTCGATGAAGTTCGGGATGTTCAGGTATTGACTGATGTTCGTGTAGGCGGCGTCGTTCGTTACGCCAGCGTTGGCGATGCCGAACATCGTGTTCCAAGCCACGGTGTTGCCGTCGACGTTTTCGTCGGAGTTGAACGCATCGTATTCCTCCTTCTCTCCGCCGATATAGCTGGCCGCGTAGCTGCCATCGCCCTTCTCGCCGATGTTGTAAACGCCCCAGTAGAGTCCATTGAGATAAACATGCGCGTAGGTGCCGTGCGGACCGAAGCCGCCCATCGCGTTCTGCGTGTCGCGACACCACATGTCGCGAATCATCTGCGCCGCTTGGCCGCCCCACGACCAGTGATCGTTGAAGGTCGCGTGCATGGTGAGCGTGTCGAACTCTTGCACGGGCGAGTCTTCATACAGCGGATACTTCAGCTTGCCGCTGCCATAGATGTTCTTGAAGAGCACGCGCATGCCGTGCTTCGGCACGAGACTCCGGCTCGCGCCGCCCTGGATGCGAATGCCGGCGTTGAGATGAAATCCATCCTCGCCATCGGGCCGCATGTATTCGAGCGAGCAGGCACGTTCCCACGCCACGCCTTCCGCCTGCGGGTTCGACCAGAAGCCGCTTGGGCCAAAGATGTCGTCCCGGTTGGCGACAATGCTCAAGGTGGGAATGTCCAGCAGGTCGCTCTTGAACGTCGGGCCGTAGAGCGCGCTGCGGGTGATGTTCGTATCCAGCGAGTAGTTCTCGGAACTGCCGCCAGCCCAGTTCGCGTTCGTGCTCTGCGCCTGAATCTGGTTCAAGAAAAGATAGGAATGCGTCTCGACCTCCGTCGGCTCGAACCCGCTGCGATAGCCGATGGCGCGCAGCAGCGTCGTGCCGCCGATCGGAATCCCGGCGCTCGTATAAACCAGCCCGCTCGTGGTGCTCGGTGCGGAGCCGTTCGTGGTGTAGCGAATCGTGACGCCCGGCGTCGCGCTGGTGATGGTGACGGTGAAGTTCGTCGTGTCAAACCAGCCACGGCCGGGCGTGAACTTGAGGTTCTCGACGAACGCAAAGAAGCCGCTGCCGTTGACCGCGCCCGGGGATGGCGTGCTGAAGTAATGGTTCGTCATTCCCGTGACGCGATACTCGCCCAGCTCGGCGAGTTGCAGGAACTCGGTGCTGATCGTGGAATCATTCAGCCCGTGAATCGCGAGCACGTTGTCACCGGCGATCAGCAGGCTGGCCGCACCGGGCAGGTCGATGTCCTCGAACGCGAGCGCGAGTTGGTTCGAGCGATTTGAACTGGCCGAGGAATTCCACACGGCTGACACCGCGTTCCGGCGCGCAACTTCCACTCCGTTCAAGTAAGCCACGAAGCCATCGTCATACTTCATCTTCAAACGCAGCGAGCTGAACGTGGCGGGATTCGCGACGTTGAAGGGAAGGCGAACGTAGGCCGAGCGTGTCTTGTTCAGCATGTTCGTTTGCACGTCGGTGGCGATGAGCGGACGGAAATTCCCGCTCGTGCCGGTGCCCGGGAGTGACTTGACCGCCAGCCCGCCGCCCGCCGTGTTGCCGACGAGACGAAAGTTCGCGTTGAACCCCCCTTGAACTCCCGCCGCCGCGAAGAACTCCAGCTCCGACCCGCCACCGCATTCGTAAAAGGTCAGCCGCACGGGGTAATCGCCCGCCGCGAGAGTGAACGTGGCCAGCGTGTCGCTCGCGCCGCGCGGCGTGGGATAGGAGAACGTGTTCACGCCGATGGTGCAGGTGAAGCCGTCGTCGCTGTTCACACCGAACGTCCAGCTTCCTGCGGTCGGAATGGTAATGATGCCGGTGGCTTCCGTGACGAAGTTGTCCTGCTCAACATTGATCGTGAGACCGGGAAACGTCAGGTCGCCGCCGAAGTTCGCGCCGCCACCGGTGTTCATGTAGTTGATGGTCGCGGCGTTCGCCGTGAAAACCGCAGCCTGCTGCGATGGCGTCACGAGGACGGATTCTGCCGTCGCGAGATCGCACACGCCGATGTTCGCGCGGATGTTCCTTACCGCGAAGCCGGGGATGTAGTTCTGGTAGCCGACTCCGTTCGTGCCCGCGATCCAGGCCGCATCGGAGAAGGTGTTTGAGACCCAGGCGAGGCCGATGTCGTTGGTCGGGAGATAAACGCGCGCTGGCGAGGTGTTCGAGACCAGCAGCGTAACCTGGAGATTCTGGCCGACGCCGTAGCTGATGTTGGCGAACTGTTCCGGATAAGGATTGAGCTCCGTGGTGGTGGAGCCGTCCGGTCGGGTGAGCGCCAGGAATTCTCCGCCCGCACTCAACTGAAAGTTCGCGTGCAGAGGCGCTCCGGCCACCCGGCGATCCTTTCCGGAGGCGAACACGACAAGGAAGCTGCCTGACGAAAGGTTCGTGCCGGGGAGCTGCCATTTGAAGCGGTCGCCTGAAGTGTCGCTCAAGCCCCAGCCCGCGAGATTCACGGCGTTGGTTCCGGCGTTGAACAGCTCTATCCAGTCTGAGTACGCGCCATCCTCGTCGCGCAGGCCGTTGGAGTTGCTGGCCGCAAACTCGGAGATGACGACATCATCCGCAGCATGGACGGTCAGCGCGGACACGAGCCCGGCGAGGAGTGCGACGAAGAGGAGTTGGTGAATCGCGACGAGGATGGCGCGCGAGGAACGACGATACTTCATGGTAGTTACAGCAATGTCCGCAGACTTCGACTTTCGAAGTCATGATCTCAGGAATGAATCGACGTTAACTCATCGTCGGTTGAGAGCAAAGGCCGGATATTGGGATGAAGGTTCTTGGTTGCGGCGTCACGTGTTGCACACGGCGTGGGTTTGGTTGCTTTCGGCTTTTCGACAGTTGCTTTTCGGGCTTTGCCGGTCCAAAAATCCCGCTCGAATCAAAAACGTCTTGATGCGCTGAACCAACAAACATTTTACCTACCATGCCCAATCCTTGGACCGGAAAAGGAAACCCTTACACCCGCAAAGAAGTTGTAGATCGCCTGCGCGCGCAGTTGAAGAAAGGCCAGCCCATCATCGCGGCCGGCGCCGGCACTGGCATCAGCGCCAAGTTCATTGAGAAGGGCGGCGCGGACCTCATCATCATTTACAACTCGGGCCGTTTTCGCATGGCGGGACGCGGCTCAACGTGCGGCTTGATGGCCTATGGCGACGCCAACGCGATCGCGATGGAGATCGGCGAGCACGAGGTGCTGCCGGTCGTGGAAGAGATTCCGGTGATCTGCGGCGTCCACGCCACGGACCCGCGCCGGCGCATGTGGCACTGGCTGATTCAGGTGAAGGACATGGGCTTCAGCGGCGTGAACAACTTTCCCACGCACACCATTGTGGATGGGCTCTTCCGCAAAGTACTCGAAGAGACGGGCATGAGCGTGAAACAGGAATTTGAAATGGTCGCCCTCGCCCGGAAGATGGATTTGTTCACCGTGGTTTACGTCGCGACTGCGGACGAAGCGAAGTCGATGGCTCAAGCCGGCGCGGACGCGATCATCGCCCACGTCGGCACGACGGTCGGCGGCAGCATCGGCGTGCAAGGCGCGGTCTGCACGATGGACGACGCAGTGAAGCGCACGCAGTCCATCATCGATGGCGCGAAGAAAGTCCGGAAGGACATCATCTTTCTCTCGCACGGCGGACCGATTGCGACGCCGGAAGACGCGGCCTACATCAACCAGCACACGGACTGTGTCGGGTTCGTCGGCGCGTCGAGCCTGGAGCGGCTGGCGGTCGAGGATTCGCTCACGAAGCTTACCCAGAAGTTCAAAAAGATTCCCGTGCAGAAGTCGGCCTTGAAGCCGTTCATCAAGAAGTAGGCAGAGCAAGGTAGGGTCAGGCGCGCTGCGCCTGGCCCGCGCCGCGAATCAGCGGTGCGCGGTGAACAGGTCAGCACGCGTCAGAGTCTCTGGCCGTTTCCGCCCGCTGATTCGCGGGCTGGGCCGCCGCAGCGCGGCAGGCCCTACCATCGGAAAAATCTCTCGTCCTCGCCTGGGAAATCAGGTGAGGATTTTTTTTGCCGCGCGGAGCAGGGCATCGGCTTCCGCGTCGGTGCCGATGGTGATGCGGATGTAGTCCTTCACCTCAGGATAGGAGAACCAGCGCACGAGAATCTTCCGGGCGCGCAGCTTCTCCAGCCATTCCTTCGCGCCAAACTTCGGCGGACGGGCGAGGATGAAGTTCGTCTGGCTCGGCAGCACGTTGAAGCCAAGCTGGCCCAGTGATTCGCTCAAGCGCGCGCGTGTGGCCTTGATGCGGCGGAAGTTCTCGCGGTAATAGGGGAGGTCATCGAGCGTGGCCAGCGCGGCTGCCTGGCCAAGGCCATTGACATTGTAACTGTCGCGAACCTTGTCTAGTGCAGCGATGAGTTCCGGGTGACCGACGAAGTAGCCGACGCGCTGAAAGCAGAGCGAGTAAGCCTTCGAGAACGTGCGCGCGATGAGGACATGCGGATGCTTCAGCGCGAGCGCCAGGGCGTTCTCTTCCGCGAAATCCACGTAGGCTTCATCCAGCACGACCACGCCGCGATGGGCGCGGCAGAGAGCGTCGAGTTCGTCGGTCGTGAAGGCGCGTCCGCTCGGTGCGTTCGGCGTGGTGACGAGCGTGAGTGCGGCGTTGAAGTCCCAAGCCTTGGACTTCCGCAGGACATCGAGCGTCGGCAGCGCGAACTCCTTGGTCAGACGGACGGCGTTGGTGCGTGCGCCGTGAATCGCGGCCAGCACCGGATAGAGCGAATAACTCGGCGTGAAATATTGGATGGTGCTGCGGGACTGTTCGGAGCGCGGGGTGCGGACGACGGCGGCCTCTGGCTCCACGAAGGTGCGCGTGGCGAGCGCCAGCAATTCGTCCGAGCCATTGCCGATGATGATGTTCTCCGGCGCGCAGCGATGGAGTTTCGCCAGCTTTTCGCGCAGCGCCTGGGCGGCTGGATTCGGATAAAGCCGGAGGCGTCCGTCCACCGCCGCCTTCGTCGCAGCTAAAACTTTGGGCGAAGGCGGATACGGATTCTCGTTCGTGTTGAGCTTGATCAGACCTTTGATCTTCGGCTGCTCACCGGGAACATAGGCGTGCAGCTGGTGAACCAGTGGTCGGATGACGGAGGCTGGGTTCACAGCGCGAGTCGATGACGAACGAGTGCTCATTTGGAATCCACGCGAATGCTGGCGGAGCGACCGTGGGCATCGAGCCCTTCTAATGCGGCGAACTTCTCCACGGTCTTCAGGGATTTCTTCAGCGACGCGCGGTTGTATTCGACGACGCTGGTGCGGCGTTGGAACTGATCGACCGTCAGCCCGGCGAAGGACGCGCCTGCGCCGCCTGTCGGCAGCGTGTGGCTGGGGCCGGCGACGTAATCGCCGAGAACGGTCGGTGAGAAGGAGCCGAGGAAGATTGCGCCAGCGGTGGTGATGTTTTTCACCGCCGAATCGGGCTTCTTCAGCATCACTTCGCAATGCTCGGGCGCGAGCAGGTTGACGAGCGCAATGCCGTCCTCGATCGATTTCACGAGGATGAGTGAGCCGTTGTCCTTCAGCGCGCGTTCAATGAACGCGCGACGAGAAAGCTTCGGAAGCTGGCGTTGGATTTCCTTCTGCACGGCTCCGATCAGCTTGGCGGAAGTTGTCACGAGCCACACCCGTTCGTGACCGGAACCATGCTCCGCCTGCGCCAGCAAATCGGCAGCGACGAAGCGTGGATTGGCGGAATCATCCGCGAGCACCAGCACTTCGCTCGGTCCGGGTAACAGGTCGATGGCGACGTGGCCGAAGAGCAGGCGCTTGGCGGCCACAACGTAGGCGTTGCCGGGGCCAAAGACTTTTTGGACGTGCCGGATGGTCGGCGTGCCGTATGCCATCGCGGCAATCGCCTGCGAGCCGCCCACACGATAGACCTCTGTGGCGCCGGCGGTGCGCGCGGCGAAGAGAATGCCGGGATTGATTTGTCCATCCGTGCCGCACGGCGTGCAGACGACGATTTCTTTACAACCAGCGACGCGCGCCAGCGTGATGGTCATCAAGCACGTTGAAACCAGCGGCGCGGTGCCGCCCGGGATATAGATGCCGACGCGCTGGAATGGGTCGAACTTCTCACCGACCGTCGCACCTTGCGCGTTCTTGGCCGACCAGTTCCGCCGGAGTGATTTGCGGCTGAAGAGCTCAATATTCTTTCCGGCGACGGTTACGGCGTCGCGAAGCGAATCGTCGGCTTGTAGCGAGGCGTTGAGGAATTCAGGCGTGCTAACGGCGAGTTGCTCCTTGGTGAGCTTTGCCCCATCGAATCGCTCGGTGAACTCGAGCAGGGCGGAATCGCCCCGCGTATAGACGGCATCGATGATGGCTCTGGTCCGTTCCTCGATGCCTTTATCGAAGAGACTGGATGCAGAAGTCAGCGTCTGGAGCTTTTGGGCGAAGCCAGGTTCAGTGAAGCGGATGACGTTCATTTGCGGACGGCACGCTAGAGGAAGCGATTTCAAAAGTCAAAAGGCGGACAGATTCAATGCGCTGCGAACCGTCGAGACTTTGCGTTGGCGAGTGATGGGCGCAGCGCGATTGATTCGTGGTGATTCCCAGCTTCCGCCTTTCTTCGGCGATTTATAGAAAGGTGAGTTGCCACACGAAGACACATTTCTTTGCCGGGAAACCTCTCGAATCCTTGTGGGTGAAGTGAAAACCCGCCTTAGCTCCGCTACGTCAACGAGTGAATGAAGCTGGCCTTTCGTTTGCTATTAGAAATCCATGTCAGCTCATAATCACATAAACCCAAACGATATGAGAACCAGCAGCCAGGTCCCACTGCGTTTCCTTCACTCACTAAGCGCGAATTTCACGCTTCCCATTCAACGGAAGCCGCTCAACGCCACTTTGCTTCCTTTCAGTTTGAAGAAAGCTTCAGCGAAAGGAGAGAGACCCGAGCTGGAACAGCCGCACCTGCATTGATGCTGGCGAATGCCGTCTCTGATCCGCGTGAGAGATATGAAAAAGCCAATGAAATCAGGGTCTTTTCCACCAACGATGACCTTGCCGTTCACAGGCAAGAGCGGCCTTGGGCGGTTGACGTGCGGACTTCCAGCGCCGTTGCCGCGTGCGTTTTCATTTTTTATTACACTGATTTCGCAGCGCGTTTCAGCCCGGCATCGATCTTGCGAACAGATGATGCATGCCCTGCCTCGTTCGTAAAAAGAACCTGAGCTGAGCAGTTCCGAAGCGCAGGAAGCGCGTTGGGTTCGAGTTAGATTTGCCGTCACGTGAGCCCCGATGTGGCGAAGAAGAATTTTAAAGGGGGGTCGTTGGACTGAGGATTGGTGTGGCGGTGTCAGTAATGGCGCCCGCGTTTGTCTGGACGCGGGTGGGCGAATCGCCGGCGCTCTGGATGATTTGGCCCGCCGCCACACCAGTTCCGACGACTTTAATTTGCTCCGGGTGGTTACGGGGCAGTGGGGGGCACGGAGTATAGTGCCAGCAGGCGCAGCTATCCCTTTCAAGCTGCGCCTGCTTTTTTATTTGTGTGGCGAGTAGCGCGACTCCTGTTGCCCGATCGGTTGTTCGTCCGGCAATGCCGCTGCTGAACCTTCAGCGTGGTCCGCCAAGCAAGCGCCGCTTTTTCCAAAGCTCCCGAGGTTTAAAGATGCCTGCTGGCGTGATGATACCAGTGATGAGTTCCGGCGGAGTCACGTCGAAGCCGGGATTGAATGCCTGGCTCGTTGGGTTCGCGACACGCACATAGGCGCGACGCGCAGGCTTCATGCGTCCGGTCGTGGCCTTTGGGTTCGTGATGACTCCCCAGGCTCCAAGAACTTCGCTTTCGTCTCGTTCCTCGATCGGGATGTTGCGGCCGGATTTCATTT
>CAMCCU010000158.1 GCA_945872975.1 Pedosphaera parvula Ellin514 | reverse complement strand
CGGGCGTGCAGCCCGCAGCTTCCAACTTTCAGCATTGCCTCGCTCAAAACCGCGCTCGTATAGTCGCCCCGCTTTTTAACGACTATGAATACAACACCCATTCGCGTCGCCGTGACCGGCGCCGCCGGCCAGATTGGCTACTCCCTGCTCTTCCGCATCGCGTCCGGCGCCATGTTCGGCCCGAACCAGCCCGTCATCCTGCACCTCATCGAAATCCCCGACGAGAAAGCCCTCAAGGCGCTCGGCGGCGTCATCATGGAGCTGGAAGATTGCGCTTTCCCGCTGCTCAAGGGCTGTGTGCCCACGAGCGATTTGAACGAGGGCTTCAAGGGCGTGAACTGGGCGTTGCTCGTCGGTGCCCGTCCTCGCGGTCCGGGCATGGAGCGCAAGGATCTGCTCGCCGCCAACGGCAAGATTTTCACCGGCCAGGGCGCGGCGATCGCGCGCAACGCCGCGAAGGATGTCCGCACGCTTGTCGTCGGCAATCCGTGCAACACGAACTCGCTCATCGCCATGAACAGCGCCGCCGGTGTGCCGAGCGAGCAGTTCTTCGCGATGACGGCGCTGGATGAAAACCGCGCCCGCACGCAGCTCGCCAAGAAGGCCGGCGCGCCGGTCGAATCGATCACGAACCTGTGCATCTGGGGCAACCATAGCTCGACGATGTATCCGGACTTTTTCAACACGAAGATCCAGAACCGTCCCGCGACAGATGTCATCGGCCATCGCGAATGGCTGGAGAAGGATTTCATCTCCACGGTGCAGAAGCGCGGCGCGGCCATCATCGAGGCGCGCGGACTGAGCTCGGCGGCCAGCGCGGCCAACGCGGTGGTGGACACCGTCCGCCGGCTCACGACGCCGACGCCTGCGGGCGACTGGTTCAGCGTGGCGGTCTGCTCGGACGGCAGCTACGGCATCGAGAAGGGCCTGATGTTCAGCTTCCCGATTCGCACAGATGGTAAGAAGTGGGAAATCGTGCAGGGGCTGCCGGTGAATGAATTCAGCCGCGCGAAGATCACCGTGACCGAGAACGAGCTGAAGGAAGAGAAAGCGCTCGTGGCGGACATGCTGCCGAAGTAAGGCTTCGGCCTCGAATCTCCACGGCGCGACGGGATCAGCTCGTCGCGCCGTTTTGTTTTCGCGGGCGGGCAGGTGGCAATTGTTGCGCTGCGACGAGTAGCGCCGCGTCCAGCGGCGCAACGAACTTGAGGCCATCCGGTGCAATCAACCGCTTGACCACCCGCTGAACGCAGGTGGAATTGTCGCAGCGCGACAATTGCTACCTGCCGGCCACTTCCGATCACACCCAGCGGTGCGTGTGGTCACGCTTCTGGCTTGCGATTTCTGCGTTGCTCCAACCGGAGAAGCCGCCAACCATCGCGGCACTGAATCATGAACGACTCAACGACTCTCGCCGCCTACGAAAAGCTTCACGCACGCGCCAAGGAAATCGCGCTCGTGGAAGGAGCCACCGCGCTGCTCAACTGGGATGAGGAAACCTTTATGCCGCGCGGCGCATTGCCGTTTCGTGCCGAGCAACTGGCGTTCTTCAGCGGCTGGACGCACCGTCAATTCACCGCGCCGGAAGTCGGCGATTGGATCAAGGCATGTGAAGATCACGGCTTCGCGCCGGACTCGGCCGAAAGTGCGAACACACGCGAATGGCGGCGCAGCTATGACCGTGCGACCAAGCTGCCATCGGAACTCGTGGAGGAGTTCAATCGCACCGCCACCCTGGCTCGCGACGCCTGGGCCGAGGCGCGGAAGCGTTCGGAGTTCGTTCATTTCCAGCCGCACCTGGAAAAGCTGCTGCAGCTCAATCGCCAGATGGCGGACAAGTGGGGCTATGTCGAATGTCGTTACGATGCCTTGCTCGACGGACGCGAACGCGGCGCGCTGGCTTCAGAGCTCAAGACGCTCTTCGCCGAGTTTCGTCCCGCGCTGGTGTCCGTGCTGGGGCCGGCGGTGGAGCGGAGCCGGTCGGTCTCGGAAAACTTTCTCGAAGCAGATTATCCCATCGCGGCGCAGCAGGCGTTCAATCGCGAAGTCGCCGAGGCCATCGGGTTTGATTTCAACGCGGGCCGCATCGACACCGCCACGCATCCGTTCTGCACCGGCCTCGGCCCGGGCGACACGCGCATGACGACGCGTTACAACGAGCGCGACTTCACGGAGTCATTCTACGGAGTGCTGCATGAAGCCGGTCATGGACTCTACGATCAAGGCTTGAAGGTTGAGCATCATGGCACACCGCTGGGGAGCGCCTGCTCGATGGGGATTCACGAATCGCAGTCGCGCCTCTGGGAGAACCATGTGGGCCGCAGCGTTGCGTTCTGGGAGCACTGGCATCCGCGCGCCTGCCATCACTTCCCGACGCTCAAGAAGTTTTCGCCGGAACAGATCGTCCGCGCCATCAACCGCGTCGCGCCGTCGTTCATCCGCGTCGAGGCCGATCAAGTCACCTACGACCTCCACATCATTCTTCGCTTCGAGCTGGAATTAAAACTCATCGAAGGCGACCTTAAGGTCGCCGACCTGCCCGCCATGTGGAACGAGGAGTTCGAGAAGATGCTCGGCTTGAAAGTCCCGGACGACGCGCGCGGCTGCCTGCAGGACACGCACTGGAGCCTCGGTGCGTTCGGTTACTTTCCCACCTACACGCTTGGTAATCTCAATGCCTCCCAGTTGATGCAACGCGCCACGCAGGACTCGCCGCAATTGGAGACCGAGCTGCGCGCCGGACGTTACGCGAACCTTCTCGGCTGGCTGCGCGAGAAGGTTCACGTGCCCGGCCAGCGTCATGCGCCGCAGGAACTGATGCGCCGCGCCACGGGGCAGGCGACACATTCCGAACCGCACCTGGCCTATTTGCGCCGGAAGTTTCTCGGCGCGTGATTCGCTGAGGCCAGTCGGCTCAACGCGAACGCACGAGCCGGCTGGTTTTCGTCCGACGCGCTTTCGCAACGGCAGGCTTGGTGGAGCGCGGCTTCTTCAAACTCGCCGGGCGGATCGCCATCGGGTCCGTGCCGAGCGTGCCGTGCAGTTGTTTGAGGTGCCCCGGCTTCTTGACGGAGGCGAGCGTTTGACGCGCCTCGGCCAGCCGGCTGCGAATGCCGAGCCGGGCGGCTTCGTCGGCATAGACGGACTTGGTGAGGAAGGTTTCCAGATACCGCACGTGCCGCTGCCAGAGCTGGTGATCAACGTGTTGTTTGGCTTTCAACCGCGCGGCGTACCAGTCGCTCGTCATCATTTTCTCGCGGGTGAACAGCGAGCGAATGTGCGGATGATCGAGACCTTTTCCCTCGAACGTATCGTCTCGCATGATGTGGAGCAGCGCCCGCAACGGCGGACACGCATCGGCGATGCTGCCGTCCTCGAAGTAATGCGCGGCGACGCGTTGCTGCGTGGAGATGATGTTCTCCATGCCGTCGGCGAAGGTTGCCATGTCCTGCAACTCGGGCCGCAGCATCTCGTCCGGGAACACGACGTGCGGATGGTTGAACAGCCGTCCGAAGAACGCGCGGACAAAGCGCTGCGTGATTCGATAGCCGAGCCGGCTTGCGAGAACCTTCTTCCCGAGATGATCAAAGTCCACGCAGCGTTCGAGGTAGCCCTCGGCGATGAGGAACTTTGGGTCGCGCTCTTCCGCAGTCATGCGGCACCAGACTTCCGGCACGAGCATGCTGATGTCGTGATCCACGCGGACGTTCGGCCCGATGCAGCCCGCCGCCGTCACGAAGGCGTGGTACCCGGTGAGCAGGAAGCTCACGAGCGCGTTGTTCAGGTCAATGATCGGCGGCAGCGCGTTGAACGGGCCTTTCGTCAGCGCGCCTTCCGAGCCGGCGCCGGTGGTGGACGGCGACTTGCCCGTCATGCTGCAAATGAATTCCATGAAGAGCTCCGGCAGCTCCATGTGATGGATCGGATTGAAGACCGCGAGCGAACGGATGTTCGCTGAGGGGTCCGGTGGATTGTTTCGGCGTCCGGGCAGGATGGCGCCGACACCGTTATGCACCGGCTGGTTCAGCGGGATGCGCCGGTGCAATCGCGTCGCCATCTCCGCGAGATAGACAAACTGCGGGTTCAGCAAGTCGGGGCGCTGTTGCAGGTAGCGCGGGTTCTTGGATGGCTTGCCCTCCACGATGCGCGGATGCGCGGTGGAGACGAAGTAAGCGGGTCTGTCGGAGGTCGCCGCCGCCTGGATCACCTTCTGCATTGGCTCCGTGAACTTGTCGAAGCCGATCGATTCATCGATGAGCTCGCGAGCCTGCGCTCCGGAGAGCGGCTCGTAATTGGAGAAGAAATTCCCCGTGCGCGCGAAGTCCGCCTCCGTCTGCTTGTCGTAGCCGCGATGGATCGCGTCGTCCGGGCGCTGGAACAGCCGGTACTCGCAGTTGCTCACGAACTTCAGCGCCGGATTCTTGTCGTCGTAGTTCAGGTGCTTCAGCGCCCGGGTCGGCACCACGACGGACGCCGTGATGTCATCCTCGAGCTGGAGCTTGATCGCCGGCTGGAAATCCTTGCGCATCCCGAACGTCCGCCACGCCCCATCCTCCTCGAAGCCGACACGCAGATACGTGGTGACCATCTTGCGGTTGTCGAACTTCAGCTCGTTGCCGGGCGTTCCGTTGATGGTGTCCACGCGGAAATGCCGCTGCCAGTCACTGCCCCATTCCGGCTTGTAGAAGCGCTTCACCACGAAGACCAGCTCCTTGATGTATTGCGGAATGCTCTTCAGCCACGAGTTGTAGGCGTAGGTGAAATCCCGCGTCGAAGGCGTGAGCAGCTTGATGACGGAGCCGAGCGAGCGCTCGGGGTTCAAGATTGGCCGGTCGTCCTTCTTCTTCCGATCCTTGAAGCGGACGGAATAGTCGCGCCGGATCAATTCGGCGACGCGAGCGAAGTCCTTCTTGAAGTCGGTCACAAAGACCGGCCCGGTCAGAATCGCGTCGCTGATCGGTTTGGAAATCTCGGATTTGCCGCCGCCGGACACGGTGCAGGGCTTGTGGCAGACGATGCCTTCCGCGACGGTGCCGACCAGTCGCCAGATGCGGCCGCCGGGCGGCTTTTCCATGTGAACCTTGTAGCCGGAAGGGCGCACGTAGGTCTTGCCGGGCAGCAGCCGGATGCTGTGCTTGCCGTCGTCCCAGCTCACCGTTTGCTTGTGGAGATCGAAGTGGACGTCCTCCGGCACGTAGATGATGTCCGGGAATTTCTTGTCGATGCCATAGCCCTCCGGCTTGAGGTCCATCGCGCTGGCGAACATCTTTTGCGCTTCGTCGAAGCTGTGGCCGCTGCGTTGCACATGCAGGTCGCCGCTGAATTCCTCGCCCAGATCGTAGCTCGCGAAGACCAGCGCGCCGCCGGCATGTTCCTCCTCGCACTGGCCGAAGAGATTCGCCGAATAGCTGATCTGCGTTTTGACCTCCTTCTTGCAGTAGCCGAAATAGTTGTCCGCGATGATCGTCACCATCACGCCGCGTTCATCGCGGCAGGTGAGCTTGAACGCGCCGCCGTCGTTGTAGAGTTCGCCCGACTTCTTCCAGCACATCTCGTCCCGGCGCTGGCGTTCCGTCGCGTCATCGTAATGCGGCAGGCCGGCGGCTTTCTTCGTGATGGTGACCAGGTGTGGCGCGAGGATCACGCAGCCCGTGTGGCCGGTCCAATGTTCCACGTCGAGCCCCGCGTCGTTCTCCGGCAAGAACGGATCTCCGGCATTGCCGAAGATGCTCTCCACGAAATCCAGATTGCTCGCCAGGTTGCCGGGCGCGAAGAACCGGATCTCCATCGACTTGCGGCTGGTGAAGCCGCGCACCTCCGGGCACACCAGCGGACGGAGCAGCAGCGAGACGAAGCACTCCGCCTGTTCCTCCTGGCTGGAGGTGAACGGCAGCCTCATCAGCTCGCGCGGCGGCGAGAGCGCGAATTGCAGCATCCGCGCAAAGGTCTCCTTCGGCGTGGCGCGCTTGTCGTCCGGTATCGGCAATCCGCCCTCGGCGACGTGGAAGATTCCCTTGGTGGTCCGACGATCACTCTTCGGATTGTGCAGCACGCCCTGGCGCACGCGGTAGGAGCTGACGATGTTGGAGACGAACACGTCGCGGTCCGGCGGCAGCGACAACACGCGGGCCAGTCCGTGACGATCGAGCACGAAGGTTTGTCCCGGCAGCTTCACCGGGGTCGGGAAGCCGCGCAGATAGTCATCCAGGAAACTCTGGATGCGCTGGTCCGCCGGGCAGAGGTAATCCGCGAGCAGGCGATCCGTTTCGCGATGGTGCAGGAGCAGGGCGGTGGCGAGCTCTTCAAACTCGCTGTCCGTATCGCTGGCGACCGTGGGGCAGCCGAGCGAGGCGAGCTTGAGGTTGACGTATTGAAGGAGTTTCTTGTCCGGGTAGAGCGGCGTGGCTGCACCCAGTCCGATGCTTCGAGTTAAATCCATAGGAGATGAGATCGAGAAGGCGTCAACCGGTGACCGCCTGTTGAGCGCGGACAATACTTCGCCCGCGATTCTCGCCGCAAGGTTTTGTCTCGCCGCAGTACTTATCGTTCGCGGTGAATGGATTCATCCTGTTTCTGATGCGCGAAGGAGATGCAAGGGCGAGGTTCTGTCGTCCCTTTGCTGAGCCAAAGGCCCGGTTCAAGCCAGCGGGTGGCAACGTCTGGGGGGATTCGTGTGATCCATCCGTGTTCGTCGTCGGCTCAACGGATGTTTCGAGCGCAAGGGCAGTCCCCCCTCCGGGTAACAGGGTGTGATCGGAAGCGGCGGGCGGGCAGGTGGAAATTGTCGCGCTGCGACAATTCCACCCGCGTTCAGCGGGTGGCCAAGCGGTTGATTCCGCCGGACAACCTCAAGTTCGTTGCGCCGTTGGACGCCGCGCTACTCGTCGCAGCGCGACGAGTTCCACCTTTCCTTCCATGCCCGCCACTTCTGAACACACCCGGCGGATGGCCCGCTGTTGCCTTTGGCGTGAACGCACCCCATATTTAGCGCGCTCGACATGAACCAGAACCAAGCCACCAACATCGTTCTCTACGACGACCAATGCTCCCTGTGCTCGTTCCAGATGCGCGTGGTCTCGTGGCTCGACTGGTTCAACACGGTCAGCCTGCTGCCGATCTCAAATCCACGCGCGGCGGAGGTCGCTCCGACCATCACGCGCGAGGCGTTGCTGGAGGCGATTCATTGCGTCGCGAAGGACGGACGCATTCACCGTGGGGCGCGCTGCATCCGGTTCATCGGGATGCGCATGCCGCTGGCAATTCCGCTCGCGCTCATCCTCTGGTTCCCCGGCGTGATCTGGATCGCCGAAAAGTTCTACCAATGGATCAGCCGGAACCGTTACCTGCTCAGCCGCGTGTTCGGATGCAAGGAGGCGTGCTCCATCATGCCGATGCGCCAGCGCGCGAACGAGGAGCAAGTCCGCACCAAATAGGGCGGTCGCCGTTCACTGGTAATGCGGCGGCTTGGAGTTCGTGGCCTTGATGCGCTCCATCTCCGAGGTCTCAATGGATTCCGCCAGACGCTGCTGATGGGCTTGGAGCTTCCGAATCACCTTCGCCTGATCGATGATCACCTGATTCAACTCCTCATACTGTCGCTCGAGGTGAGCGATGTGCGATTCGAGGCGTTCCAGGCGTTCTGACAGTTCGTGATCCATGAGTTTGGTAAAATCTGCGGTCGCCAAGATGAGAGCCGTTGCCAGTCCCACGAGCAATCCCAGAATCCCTCCTTGCGCGGCTGGTCTCAATTCACGATAAACGCCCCATGACCACGCCATGACGGACCACGCTCAATTGATCACCGCGCTCGCCGCTGAACTGGAACGCGCCCGCCCCTTGCCCGCGCAAGTCACTAAACATATCAGCGGCACCTACGGCACGGAGCGCGATGTCATTGGCGCATTCCTCGTCGATGAACTGCCCAAGCTCGAAGATTACGAGATCGATCTCATCCTTTCGCCGGCCTTCACTCCCGTGCTGCGCGACCAGGCGGTCTTTGCGGAACTGATCGGCGGTGACTCTGTGCCGGCGACCGAATGGCCTGTCCTGATTGCAGCGCTCGCCACCCGGCCGACACGCGCCTCCTTGATCACCGAGGATGGGCAATCGCACACCGTGCCGTTGCGCGACGTCACCATCGAACGATTCGTGAACCGCCTCCGGCTGGGAGCAACGATCTCTCCTGCCCTTCTCGAACTCATCGCCAGCCGCATCCCGCCGGACAACCATCCGATGTTCAAGGCAATCGCGCGCCGCGCGATTTGGGAGAGCGAGCCGCGCCGCAAGATTCTGCACCGCTTCATCGAGTCATCCGCCAGCGCTTCGCAGGAAAAGCTGGAAGACGGGATCAGCCTCCTGAAGCTCGTCGAAACCTACGAGCCCGCCGACACCGCCGATCTCATCGCGCGCATTCCACATTGGGAACAAGTCCTCCGCCACGAGATCAGCCTGGCCTCGAATCCAAAGCTGTTCTTCAACGAACGGGTGGAAGAGCTCCACGGAGGCGGACGCGACCAGCGTCGTCACGATGCTGCGCAACCGAAGCAGCACGAACTCGCGTTCCTCGGACGACTGAAGCAAATCCTCGGCGCCTGACGAAGGCGACAGCGCGAGTTCAAACAGGCTCTTGAGGGTTTTGCTCCAGCCAGTCGCGCAGGCCGGGAAGCGGAAACGAGAGCACCGACTGAAGCTTCGCGCAGTTGAGCGACGTGTCTGGAGAACGCCTCGGGCCCTGATAATCACGAAGCGAACCCGGATTCATTCGCGCCTGGGCATGAGGCCAGCGCGTGGCGACGAGCTGGCCGACCTCCCATCGCGACAGCCGCTCTGCGCCAGCGAGATGGTAAAGCCCCGGCTGATTCAATCTCACCAGCTCCCAAACCACGCGGGCAGTGACACTCGCATGGATTGGATTTCGGAACTCGTCTTTGAACAGGCTGAGGGTTTGACCACGTTCCCAGGCGCGAAGCATGTCCTCGGTGAAGCTCCGGTTTCCAGTGGGCGAGACACCGGCGTTCAAAGAAGTGCGGACGACGAAGTGTCGTGGGTTCTTCAGAACCGACTCCTCCGCGCGGACTTTGCTCTCCGCGTAAACATTGATGGGATTCACCGGGTCCGCCTCCACGTAGCCACCCTTCAAGCCATCGAAGACGAGATCCGTCGAGAAGAACACGAGCGGAATCTCCGCGCCCAGCTCGCAAAGATGGCGCGTGGCGTGGACGTTCACCGCCTCAGCGAGCTCAGGATTCGCCTGGCAATCGCCCACCCTGCTGATGGCCGCGCAGTGAAGGATCAGTTGCGGAGGCTCACTTGCAAACAATCGGGCGACGGCCGCGTCATTGCAGAGATCGACCTTCTCCCGTGTGATGGGAACCACGCTCCACTCCGGCGCATGTCGCGCCGCCGCCCGCACCAGATGACTGCCAATCAAACCTCCCGCACCGGTGATCCAGGCAGTCGATTTGCTCATGGCGGCAGGAGAACGATTGGGGTTAGTCGATCAATCGCTGCGTCAGCCCACCATACGCATCGATGCGCCGGTCGCGCAGGAAAGGCCAGTGCGTGCGCGTCACGTCCACCTTGCTCAGGTCAACTGGCACCAGCAAAATCTCTTCCTTGTTCACGCTGGCCTTGGAAAGTATCTGCCCCGAGGTGCCAGCCACAAAGCTCTGTCCCCAGAACTCCAATCCGTCGCCACCAATCGGCTGCTCCAGCCCGATGCGATTGATCGCCGCGACGTAACAACCATTCGCAACCGCGTGGCTGCGCTGGATGAGCTCCCACGCGCCATGTTGATTCGTGCCGTACTCGGCCTTTTCCTTCGGATGCCAGCCAATGGCCGTCGGGTAAAAGAGAATCTCCGCGCCCTGCATCGCGGTGAGACGCGCGCCCTCCGGATACCATTGGTCCCAGCAGATCAGCACGCCGATCTTTCCATAGCGCGTCCGCCACGAACGGAACCCCAGATCGCCCGGAGTGAAATAGAACTTCTCGTAGAACAGCGGGTCGTCCGGGATGTGCATCTTCCGGTACATCCCCAGCAAAGAGCCGTCCGCATCAATGATCGCCGCCGTATTGTGATAGACGCCGGACGCGCGCTTCTCGAAGAGCGACGCGATGATCACGACGGAATGTTTCTTCGCAAGTTTCTGAAACGCCGCCGTGCTCGGCCCCGGAATGGGCTCCGCCAGCTTGAAGTTGTCGTGGTCTTCGTCCTGACAAAAATACTGCGAGCGAAACAGCTCCTGAGTGCAGATGATCTGCGCACCTTGTTTCGCCGCACGCTCGGCGAAGGCCAGCGTCTTCGCGAGGTTCGCCTTGGGATCTGCGGAACAGGACGTCTGGAGCAGGCCCAGTTTTACGACCGA
>CAMCCU010000157.1 GCA_945872975.1 Pedosphaera parvula Ellin514 | reverse complement strand
CGCAGGCGGACCAGATCGCGACCGAGAAGCTGGACAAGCTCGTCGTGCAGTTCGAGACGGGCGAGCCGACGTTCTTCAGCGAATACACCTCCGCCCGCCGCATCGGCCAGGCTGCCGCGCGTTCGGTGAAGGAGAAGCAGGGAACGCTGGCGCTGCCCAAGGCGGCTTGAGGGCTCCGACAGAATTCAACAGAGAGCGCAGCAGCACAGGGATGGGTTGCTGCGCTTTTTTTGGCTGTAGTCTGATGGAGGGGCAGGCAATCTGTTGAACGAATGCTGCGGGGAATATTGATCAAGCATCGTCTGGCCTTCGCGGCAGGGCTGCTCATGGCCGTGAAGGGAGCGACTTACTTTCTGAGGCCGGCTCAGCCCAACGTGACCGGACCTCCCCTGCCCTCGCCAAATGGATACGATGATTTTGTGTTCTCCGCTGTTTTCGGTGGAGCAGGAGAAGGGCTGCATGCCTCTCTCGGCCATCCCAGCGGGATGCCAGATTCTCCGCACAGAACACCGGTTCTAGACTGGTTCTCGAAAGTCATTTCCGAAGGTGGGGCCAGCCGCGCTGCGGCTGGCCCCGCCCGCGAAGCAGCGGGCGGAAGCATCCATAAAGCCCATACGCTTGAAGATCTGTTCAACACGCCGCTGATGCGCGGCGCGGTTCAGGCGCAGCGCGCCTGAACCCACCTGACTGCGGAAATGACTTCTGAGAATCGGTCTGGCACCCCGCCGGGGTGCGACCTCTTACCATGCCTGAACCGGAGGTATCGCTTCGCTCGACCCCCGGCTACCTTCTGGCATCCCTCCAGGAGGTCTCTGGCCGAATTCTCCGCCTCGCATCGACTCCACTGGAAACAGCGAGGAACCGTTCCTCTGACAGCAAATCGTCACCTGCAAAACAGTTTTAGGCGTTGACTCCCCGGTCCTCTCCAATATTCTTTGAGCACATTTCCGACAGATTTACTGCCAACCCAGTATGACTCACTGACACGGATTGTCAGTGAGCTATTTGTCTCGCCGCTGAAATAGTGGAGCTTCCAACCATGACCTGTGGCACCGAAAGGTGACTTCTCCTCCTCGCTCCATTTGAGTAACCTCTGTCTATCCGAAGCCAACGTCGAACCGTGAACGCTACCCGAAGCCGCACCACATCAGCCAACTCATCGAGCGCCAGCGATCTCGCCGAACCGCTTCAGCAGATCGACCGGACGCATGTTCTGCATCGAGGACGCAAACTCATCTACTTCGCTGGCTGCGATTACTTCCGGCTTGCCTCGCATCCCGACGTGCTCCGGGCCGTTCACACTGGTCTGGATGAACTCGGCCTCAACGTCGCGGCGTCACGCAAGACCACCGGCAACCATCCCATCTACGGCGAACTCGAGAGCAGCCTTGCTCGATTTTTCGGAACCGAGAGCGCACTGCTTGTCTCCAATGGCTACGCGACGAATCTCGCCGTGGCCCAGGCGCTGGCCGGCGAGTTCACCCACGCCCTAGTTGACGAACGAGCGCACGGCTCGCTCATGGATGCAGCCAGCGCGCTCGGTTGTCCCGTCGTTTCGTTTCCGCATCGTGACGTCAACGCCGCCGAAAAGATCGCGCAAAAGCTTCTTCGCCGTGGCTCCGCCAAATCAAAATACCTACTCATCACCGACGGCCTCTTTTCCCACAGTGGCGAAACCGCGCCGCTCGATGAATACCTCCGCCGTTTGCCGTCGAACGTCACCCTCCTCGTTGACGATGCTCACGCTGCTGGAATTCTCGGCAAGCAAGGACGCGGATCAGCGGAACATCTCGGACTCGAGCCTCAGCCGCGACTCATCCAGACCATCACGTTGAGCAAGGCCTTTGGAACCTACGGTGGCGCGATTCCCGGCACGACTGCGCTCCGGCGAAAGATCATCCAGCGGAGCAGGCTCTTCGTCGGCAATACTCCCCTGCCCCTCCCGCTAGCCGCCGGAGGGCTCGCCGCGTTGAAGCTGGTTGAAGCAGATGCAAAGCTTCGTCGCCGCCTCCACTTCAACTCCAGCTACGTCAAGGCAGCGCTTCGCGAAGCCGGCTTTCCAATCAACGACGGACCCGGCCCGATCATCCCCATTCATCCGCGACACTCGCAACAGATCGCACGGCTCAAGACGAAACTTCTCAAAGCTGGAATCCATCCTCCTTACATCAACTACCTCGGCGGTCCGAAGGATGGTTACTTTCGCCTGGTCATTTCCAGCGAACACACGGCGGCTGATCTCGATGCTCTCGTCGGGGCTCTCACGGCGAAATGACACTCCCTGTCGCCGTGAAATATTTTTCCGCTTGAGCACATTAGCGATGGGGTCGATAGTCTTCGAAGCAAGCCGCACAAGGCGTCACTGCCAGTCCGGATGCTGTCGTTCTTTTGAAAACTTTTTGCAGATTTAACCCTGCCATGTTCGTGATTGAGGACAAGATCCTTGGACCGTAAATAACGCATAACGGAACCTTAACTTCGCAGGCTAACGACAGGCCTTTATTGGAAGTCGACGGCTTTAGATTCGGTTCCACCTCTTACCCAGGTTGTTCATAGGTATCGTTTTCACACGGCATTACGGCGGGGTTTTTCTTTTCCCACGCAGCCCTGCATCCGCCGCGATGCAGAAACAAAGCCGCCCGTGGCGCAGGCAAAGCCCAGGAATCCGCCCTCTCAGTTGCCAGCATGTGAATCAAGGTCCGGAGAAACGTTCAAGAGCACCCAGAACTCGAACATCTGCTTGGACACGTTGACGAACCCGGCGAAATCCGACGGCTTCACCCCACATGCACCGACCGGAAACTCGCAGGCCGCGCCTACATCCTAATATTGCGGTGAGAGCGTAGCCATCACGACCGGAACCGCCCGAAGATTACAAGTCCCCGCCATCGGAACCATTTGCGATACTTTGCACGATCTTTACAGAGAAGACTCACGATCTTCACGTGCGCCTTCTCGTGGCAATCTGTAATTTGAAAGGCGTGAACAAAGTTGAAACCAAATGGGATTTGGTCGCACTGGATTTACTCATCGACGAATTGGCCGCAATCCGGCACGAGCTGATCGAAACCGAAGCCAAGGCGAGGACCCTTCTTCAAGGAGTGCATCCGTCGCAACTCAAGAGCGCCCGCAACTTGGTTCATTACCTTGCCCTTCGCCGCACGGATCTTCGTCCGCTACAAACTCGGCTGACCGCGATGGGGCTTTCATCTCTCGGCCGGAGCGAGGCGCATGTCATGGCCACGCTCGACGCGGTGCTTCGCATTCTTCACGAGCTGGCTCGAAAGCCCTGGCCGCAGTCGTGGGAGCCTGGTCCTGTTGGATTCGAGGAAGGCCGCTCCGCACTCAAATCGCGCACCTTGGAGCTGCTGGGATCCAAAGCCCCGAATCGATGGGTGCGCATCATGGCGACGATGCCAAGTGAGGCCGCCAGGAGTCCCGACTTGGTGCGACAGCTCTTGGACGCCGGGATGAACTGCATGCGCGTCAACTGCGCGCACGATGGTCCTGCCGACTGGCGCGCCATGGTGCGACATCTCCGGGCGACAGAAAGCGAAACGGATGCGCCGTGCCGCGTGCTGTTCGATCTGGGCGGCCCAAAGTTGCGCACCGGCCCTTTGACGCCCGGGCCGCGAGTGTTGAAATGGGCACCAGAGCGGGATGCCCTGGGCCAAATCGTCAAGCCCGCCAGGGTCTGGCTGACTCCGGCCGAGCACCCAAAGGCACCTCCAAGCGCAGCGGCCGCCGTTCTCCCCCTGCCGCTCGCGTGGTTGCGACTGGCAAAGACCGGAGATGCAATTCGGTTCACCGATACAAGAAAGTCAGCGCGCAAACTCACAGTGACCTCCGTCCATGGTGACTCCCTCTGGGCGGAGTGCCGAAAGACCGTCTACGTGCAAACCGGAACGGAATTCATTCTGGAGCGGACAGCGGCACCGGGCGGGACTCATTCCAAGAACGTTGCACGCCTCGGCGATCTTCCGGCGTGTGAAGAACCCCTTGTCCTCCGTGTGGACGATACGCTCGTGCTTACTCGCGAGTTGAAGCCGGGCCACGGCGCAGTCCTGGATAAGCATGGGAAAGTAAAACGACCCGCGCATATCGGCTGCACTGCTGCCGAGGTGTTCAACGACGTCAAGCCAGGGGAGCTTGTCTGGCTGGATGACGGAAAGATCGGCGGAGTGATCAAGTCAGTCAGGAAAGAGCGCCTTGAGCTGCGCATCACCCATGCCCGACCCAAAGGAGAAAAATTGCGGGCGGACAAGGGCATCAACTTTCCCGACAGCACTCTGCGGTTACCATCGTTGACCAAGGAAGATTTGCAGAACCTGCCAGAGATAGCGCGCCGCGCTGACCTCGTCGGCTATTCATTCGTGCAGACCGCAGGTGACGTCGAAGAACTCCACCGCCAGCTGAAACACGTGCGCGGCTCGAAGTTGGGAATCATTTTGAAGATCGAGACTCGAACGGCTTTCGACCATCTCCCCGAACTGCTGCTCGCGGCCATGCGGAGCCCCTCCGTCGGCGTCATGATCGCGCGTGGCGATCTCGCGGTGGAATGCGGCTACGAACGGACGGCCGAGCTGCAGGAGGAAATTCTCTGGGTATGCGAGGCTGCCCACGTCCCGGTCATCTGGGCGACGCAGGTCCTGGAAACCCTTTCCCGCGCCGGGCTGCCAACGCGCGCAGAAGTGACCGATGCGGCGATGGGTGTCCGTGCCGAGTGCGTGATGCTCAACAAAGGTCCTGAGATGGTCGCTGCTGTCCGGGCGCTGGACAACATTCTGCGCCGGATGCAGGCGCACCAAAACAAAAAGCAATCCATGCTTCGCTCCCTGAGACTTGCCCGCGACTTCAGTCCGGATGGCCCGATGGCTCGCCAGATGAAGACAGCACGCCCTGCAACACTCACCTTGGACAATCCGCCAATGAACTTCCGCAGTGTCACCCTGCGGCGCTCTGCACAACAGCGCCCGCGTTAGCGCCCGCCTTTGTCGATGGAATCAACGGGCAGCGTCGCCCCGGTGCGGTTTTGCTTTCTGCCTGCTGCTCCCAAGGCTTATCCTGCTGCCGATGCCAGCATCCATGCGCATGCAGTCCGTCCAGTCACCAATCATTCCGGTGGTGGCGGAACTGATCCGGGAGAACCCCGGCACCATCTCGCTCGGCCAGGGCGTCGTGAGCTATGGGCCGCCGCCGGAAGCCATCGCCCAGATCGCGCTTTTCCTCGCGGACCCCGAGAATCACAAATACAAACCGGTGGTCGGATGCCCTGAGTTGCTGGAGGCATTCGAGAAGAAGCTGGCTGCGGAGAATGGCATTCCGCTCGGCGACACCAGCCGGCTCATCATCACCGCCGGAAGCAACATGGGGTTCATGAATGCGCTCCTCGCCATCACCGATCCCGGCGACGAGGTGATTCTCCAGACCCCGTATTACTTCAATCACGAGATGGCGATCACGATGACGAACTGTCGTCCGGTGCTCGTGCCCACGGACGCCAGCTACCAGCTCCAGCCGGAACTCATCCGCCGCGCCATCACTCCACGCACGCGCGCCGTCGTCACCGTATCACCGAACAATCCCACGGGCGCGGTGTATCCCGAGGCGGCGCTGCGCGAGGTCAATGAACTCTGTCGCGAGCGCGGCGTGTATCACATCCATGACGAGGCGTACGAGTATTTCGTCTATGATGGTGCGAAGCATTTTTCACCTGGCTCGATGGAAGGCGCAGGCGCGCACACCATCTCGCTCTTCTCCCTCTCGAAAGCGCACGGCTTCGCGAGCTGGCGCATTGGAGCGATGGTCATTCCCGAGGCGTTGCTGGCGTCTGTGCGGAAGATTCAGGATACGATTCTCATCTGCGCGCCCGTGATCTCACAATTCGCGGCGGTCGGAGCGTTGCAGGCTGGAGCTGCGTACTGTCGAGAGAAGCTGCGCAGCATCGCCGAGGTGCGCGAGTTGGTGCGGAACGAACTGACGTCGATCTCAGAGCTTTGTGATGTACCGCGAGCGGACGGCGCGTTCTACTTTCTCCTTCGCGTGAAGACGACGCTTCCGCCGATGACGCTCGTCGAACGTTTGATCCGCGAACATCGCGTCGCGGTCATTCCTGGAAACGCGTTCGGCCTGGAGAACGGCTGTCATCTGCGCGTGGCCTACGCGGCGTTGCAGCGCGATACGGCGGCGGAGGGAATCGGGCGGCTGGTCGGTGGATTGAAGAAGATTCTTGGTCAATGACTGCGGGAAGAGTAATCAAAACGAAGCATGAAGATCTATTGCGTCCAACACGACATCGCGTGGGAAAATCGCCGGGCGAACTTCGCCAAGGTTGAAGCGCTGCTCGGCGCAGCAAAACCCGAAGCCGGTTCACTCGTGCTGCTGCCAGAGATGTTCGCCAGCGGTTTCAGCATGAACATCACCGCCATCCGCGAAGGGCGCGAGCGTGAGACGGAACGCTTCCTGGCGGCAACGGCGAAGAAGCTCGGTATCTTCCTGCTTGGCGGCATCGTGACGACCAAGACCAACGGAAAGGGGATCAATCAATCGGTCGTGTTCACGCCCGACGGGAAGGAACTCGCGCGCTATTCGAAGATGCAGCCGTTCACGCCCGGCGGCGAATCGGCCAAATATGACGCCGGCAAGTCACCGACGGTTTTCGACTGGCAAGGCTTCAAGGTGTCGCCGTTCGTCTGCTACGACCTGCGCTTCCCCGAGCATTTCCGAACCGCCACCAAGCGCGGCGCGCAGCTCATCACCGTGATCGCAAGCTGGCCCGTCACGCGTATCCAGCATTGGATTACGTTGCTCCAGGCGCGCGCCATCGAGAACCAGGCGTATGTCGCCGGCGTGAATCGTTGCGGGAAGGATCCGAAGCTGAGTTACAACGGGCGAAGCCTGATCATCAGTCCGAAAGGCGACATCCTCGCCGACGCCGGCAACGGCGAATCAGTGATCAGCGCCGAAGTGAGCTTGGATGAACTGATCGCCTACCGTCGCGACTTGCCGTTCCTCGCGGACATGCGGTGAGGGGCTGGACTACACCGTAGATTCGGCAGTCTCCGTCTCGCACTTTCCATTGCCGCAACCACAGCCCGACTCTTCCTGATCAGCGAAGTCGTGGCCTTCCCAATCCGGATCAAGCCCGAGATCCTTCAGCATCTGGAGGTCTTTCTCGACGGACTGATTCAGCGTGGTGAGATAGTTCCCCACCATTAAAGCGCTCGCTCCGGCGGTGAACACCATGCTCTGCATGTCGCGCAAATTCACCGTGCGACCGCCGGCGATCATGATCTCCTGACGCGGCAGGATGAAGCGAAAGCAAGCAATGGTCTTGAGAATCTCCATCGGAGGCAGCGGCGGGACATTCTCGAACGCCGTGCCTTTAATCGGATTGAGAATGTTGATCGGCACGACGTTCGCGCCAATTTCCTTCAGCGAGAAGGCGAGGTCGCAACGGTCTTCGCGCGTCTCGCCCATGCCGATGATGCCGCCGGAACAAATCTTGATGCCGGCCTTCTTGAGATAGCCGATGGTCCCGACGCGATCCTCGTAGGTGTGCGTGGTGCAATGCTGCGGGAAGAAGCGCTTCGAGCTTTCAAGATTGTGCCCGTAGCATTCCAGCCCGGCTTCCTTGAGACGGTCGGCGACTTTCTGATCCTTGATGATACCGAGCGAAGCATCGGGCCGCGTCTTGCCGCTGGCCTTCAACTCGCGGATGCGATCGCAGACCTCATCCAGCATCGGGCCTTCATTGATGCCCTTCCACGCGGCGACAAGTCCGACGGCGGTGACACGGTTCCGGTTCGCCTCGTCCGCCGCTTCCATCACCGGTTCAGGATCGACAAAGCCGTAGCGCGGAGACCCGGTCTGGTGAAACGAAGACTGCGCGCAGAAGCTGCAGTTCTCCGAGCAGGCACCGGCCTTGGCGTTCACGATGGAGCAGAGGTGAATCTTGTTGCCCTTGAAATGTTCGCGGATGCGATTGGCCCACGACATCAGCGCGAAGATGTCCGACGTGCTCTCCAGGTTGAAGAGCGCCATCGCGTCTTCGCGGGAGATTCTGCCGCCGTCGAGGACGCGGCGTCCCAGTTCATCAAGTCGTTCGAGGCTGGTCAGGTCAAGTGATGCGCGCTGCATGGTTGACAGCCTAGCGCCAGAAGACTTTTGCAGGCAAGCGTTGTGTAAACTCCAGGCGCTCGTTCAATCATCGTCGTCATCATCACCACCAAGACCCCGGACGAACGCCGCGCGCTTCGGAGCCGGCATGGGATGCCCTGCTCCGCGGATGGAGCGCCAGATGACCTCGTTCAAGATCAGGTCGTCCGCCGCGTCTTCCTTGGTCAAATCCATCTTCCGCGACAAGTCAGCGCCCCACGCGGTGGCTTTGTTGCGCTCGTTCAGATCGACCAGCGCCGGAAGCGCTTTGTAGGGACGCAGGTCAGGCTTGTTCGTGAAGGAATTAAACATCGGCATCGCCGCGGCATCGAACTGCGACATCGGCTTGAGCCCAAGGATGAGCTCCATCGTCCTCAACATGCTGGTGGTGGAATACATCGTGGAATCCACGAACCCGCGCTTGGTGTAAGGGCTGACGACATACGCAATGGTGCGATGGGCATCGACGTGGTCCGGTCCGTTCTGCGCGTCGTCTTCCACGACGAAGATCGCCGTCTCCGCCCAGAACTTCGAGCGAGAGACCGCCTCCACCACCATCCCGAGCGCACGATCATTGTCAGCAACAGCGGCGATGGGAGTCGGCTTGTTGGTGGAAGCCCCGGACGTGTGATCGTTCGGCAGTCGAATGACCTGAAGGCGCGGCATCTCCCCTTCCCTTTCGAAGCGTTGCAGCTCCGAGATGTAACGGTTGGCGCGGAGGACGTCCGGGTAATCCATGTCGAAGCTGCGGAACCATGGGTCGAAGTTTCCCTTCAACGCGGAGACCCGGGCGACGCCGGGATCGTTCGTCGTCTTGCCGTTGCGCACGAACTCGCCATAGCTGCGATAGCTCACACCCGCTTCCTTCGCCCTATCCCACAAGTAGCCGCCTGCCGGACGCGCGATGTCGAAGTTGCCTTCCGCCGGGTAGGGAAACTTTTTATGTTTGTTGTGGCCGTAACTCAGCGGCCAGGTCTTCTCCACGAAATCCGTCGCATACGCGCCCATCGTCCATTCGTGTCCATCGGCGCTCACTTCGCTTTCAACGTAGAAGTTGTCCAACAGCACGAACTCGCGGGCGAGCTGATGATGATTCGGAGTCACGCGCTCCGGGAAGAGGCAGAGCGACGGATCGCCATTGCCCTGCGGCAGATCGCCGAGAACCTGATCGTAGGTCCGGTTCTCTTTGATGATGTAGAGGCAATACTTGATCGGCGTCGGCCCGCCAGGCTTCAGCGGAATCGGGTTTCCGTCGCGACTCGCTCGCTGCACCTGCTTCTCCGTTTCGGGAACACACCGATACGTCTCGGCCGTGTGCTTCTTCATCTGCTCGACGAATTTTTCGTTCGACGCGAGGTCGATGATGCTCACGGTTCCGTCCATCAGGCTGGCGATGTATTCGCGAATATTGGCCGGGCCTTTGCCGCCGGGTTGAGGCCCGTTGCGATTCGACTTCGAGACAAGCCCCTTCCCGTTGGCGACGAGCAGACGCTTACCATCCGGCGTGACTCGAACCGAAGTCGGATACCATCCCACCGGGATGAATCCGAGCGAACGACTCTTGCCGGGCTGTGCAATGTCGAACACCGCGATGGCGTTGATGTTCGCGTTCGCGACGAAGAGCGTCTTGTCATCCGGCGAGAGCGCGAGGCTGTTCGGCGTGGAACCGGGCGGCGATCCGGGTTTGAGCTCCGCCGCCAGCGTCTCGACGGTCTTCCCGGAGTCGGTATCGACGACGCTGACGGTGTTGCGGTTCGCGTTAGCGATGAAGAGATGTTTGCCGGACTTGGACAACACCATTTCGTTCGGATGCTCCTCCACCGGCCACCGGCCGATCAATTTGCGATTGGCCGTGTCGATCACCGCAACCGCTGATTGCGCCCACAAGCTGACGTAGAGCCGTCCACGTTTGGCGTCGAGAACGCACGCGTACGGGAACGGATCCTCCGGCTTGGTTTGATCGAGCACGGCTTCGGCGCGCTTCGTGATAGCGGCTTCGTCCTCGCTCGTCGCTGGTGGAAGCTCGCGCGGGGCTGTGGCTGTGGCGTTCGTGCCCAGCGGCAGTTCAGCGACGGTCTTCGCCGTGAGATCCACGATGCTGATGGAATGCGACCAGACGTTGGCGACGTAGAGCGTGCCGCCATCCGGCGAGCACGCGATGCCGGCGGGAATCCCGCGCTCCTTCACATCGCGCAGACGAACTTCTGTTCGGTCCGACAGATACCCATCCTTGAAGCGAAAGGCGTGGACGAGTTCCTG
>CAMCCU010000156.1 GCA_945872975.1 Pedosphaera parvula Ellin514 | reverse complement strand
CCATTACCATCGGCGAAGTAGCGCGGGTTCCCCGGATGCAACCACAGCGGCCCAGAAGCGGGAGACTGCGGGAACACCCGACCTGCGGCCAACAAAAGACCGGCGAGGAAAACCAATCGAATGATGGTCGCCATGACGCCGGAAAAGATCACTGATTCTTTAAGGATGGTGGAGCCTAAGGGATTCGAACCCTTGACCCCCACAATGCCATTGTGGTGCTCTACCAACTGAGCTAAGACCCCATCCGTTCGGGGAGTGATACCGTAGAAAATGTAGACAGGCTTTGTCAAAAACTATTTCCACGATCAACGCGCAGACGCGAGGAGGCACCGCAATAAAAATAGGCGGGCACCTTGCGGTGCCCGCCCAACCCAAACAACCTAGCAACCCCCTTTTCCGCTCAGAAATAAGCGCGATAACGCTTCGCTCTCATGAGGCGTTTTCACCCCGATTCGAGCTCGAATCATCGTTACTTACACCGACGTGCGCCTCAGAGAATTCTTCAAAGATTTCCGGATTGAATTGTAAAGACTGCTCTCCAAACCCGCAACCGACAGCGTCACCTTTATTACGTTCCGTCACAAAATGTAGAAACATTGTGACATTTTTGTAACAACATGCTAAAAACCATCTGTCCACCGAATCCAAACGTAGTAACTAGCGTTTTTTTATGCGTACCAGTTGTTTATTGCTCGTTCTCCTCACTGCGGCGGCAACCCTCCAAGCTCAGGATTCCACTCCCCCAAACCTCGCCAGGGTCACGCCGACCCCCAATACGGCGGTGCGATCCTTGACTGAGGTTGAAGTAGTGTTCAGCGAGGCGGTCAACGGCGTTGACGCCGGTGACCTGCTGTTGAACGGGGTCGCGGCGACGAATGTTTTTGGAGGGGCTCCCGGCCAGTATGTCTGGCAATTTTCCCAGCCTGCCACTGGCGCGGTGTCCATCGCGTTCATCGTGGCGCACGGGATCACGGACCAGTCGCCAGAGGCCAACCCGTTTGGCATTGCCTCGTGGAACGTCACACTTGATCCCAACGCCACGGTCTACGGCGTGGTGATCAGCGAGTTCATGGCGCAGAACGACAACGGCATTCGCGATGAGGACGGAGATAACTCCGACTGGATCGAGCTTTACAACGCAGGCACCGAAGTCGTGACCCTCAATGGATGGTTTCTGACCGATGACATTTTGAACCCGACGAAGTGGCGCATCCCGTCGGTATCGGTATTGCCATCAAGCTACCTGCTGGTCTGGGCGTCGGAGAAGGATCGCACCAATACCCTGCACACCAATTTCAAGCTCGAGAAGGACGGCGAGTATCTGGCGCTCCTCGATCCTGTCGGCAACGTGGTGTCCGCCTTCGCACCTTCCTTTCCGCGGCAGACGCCAGATGTCTCTTACGGCCGTGACCGCATCGATCCGACTCTGGTCGGGTTCTACACGAACTCGACGCCGAGGAACAACAACACGGTAGCCGGGACGGCGGTGCTCCCGGATGTTCAGTTTTCCCGTTCGAGCAGCACGTTTGTGGATCCGTTCCAACTCACCTTGAGCTTGGATAACACCAACGGAGAGATCCGCTATCTGGTGGTCACCGACCGGATGTCGGCGACGAACAAGAATTTCCTGAGCATCACCAACCTGAAGCTCTACACCGGACCCATCACGATCCAAAGTTCGTGGCAGGTGCGGGCGCGCGCCTTCCCCAAGGCAGGCCGGCCCTTCTTCCCGGGCAACTTTCACACTGAGAGCTACATTCAGCTCAATCCGAATGTCCTGAACTTCAGCTCCGACCTGCCTCTCGTGATCATCCATGACTTCGCCGCCGGCCCTTTTGACCAGTCCGGCCAGCGTGAGGAAACTTCCGTGATTGCCACTTTCGAGCCGGGCGTCAACAGGAGTTCCCTGACGAATCATCCGGTGCTCGTTTCCCGCGCCGGGGCCAACGCGCGCGGTTCCAGCACGCTGGGCTACGGCAAGGTGAGCCTCGCAGTCGAGCTTTGGAGCGAGTTCAACGAAGACGAGAACAAACCGATGCTCGGAATGAAGTCCGAGTCCGACTGGGTGTTCTACGCGCCGAACAACTTCGAGCCGGTGCTCTTCCACAACCCGCTCTACTACCAGTTGAGCCGCGACGTGGGCCGCTGGGCGTCCGACACGCGATTTGCCGAAGTGTTTATCAACACGGGCGCGACTGCGGTGGGCACCAACAACTACAACGGCGTTTACGCCGTCGAGGAGAAGATCAAGCGCTCGAAAAACAGGTTGGACATCTCCCAGCTGGACGCCGAGGACACCAACGCGCCGGCAATCACCGGAGGCTACATCATGAGCATTGACCGCGTGGACGCCGGCGAGGCGACGTTTACCACGGCGGGATTAACTGGGGTAGCGGGCCAAGGACTCATCTCCTACGATCCCAGCAACCGCGACGGCTTCAATCCCAGCGGGGCAGGAACTCGTGATCCACAGGAGCGTTACATCCTCAACTATCTCAACGCGATGGTCACCAATCTGGCGTCAGCGACGTACACAAACGTGCCCAAGCTCTACGAGCAGCAGATCGACGTGGACTCCTGGATCGATCACATCCAGATCGCGATGATGTCGTACAACGTGGACGCCATCCGGCTGAGCGGTTTCCTCCACAAGGATCGCGACAAACGGATCGAGTTCGGACCCGCATGGGATTGCGACCGATGCATGGGATCCACCGACGGACGGGATCTCCAGCCGCGGACGTGGACGGGCAGCGGCGATCGGACTGACTTCTTCAACATCGGCGGCTCGTTCGGCAATCCGTGGTATTCGCGACTGTTCCGGGATCTGGACTTCTGGCAGAAGTATGTGGACCGCTATCAGGAGCTGAGGCAGGGAGCGTTTAGTCTGACGAATATTTTTGCCCGGATCGACCAGAACGTGGCGACATTGGCGGAGGCCCAACCGCGCGAGTTCGCCAGGTGGAAGGTGGCGCCCCGCAAGGCCACGGTCAACGCCGGCGGCACCTACACCCTGACGACAAGCGGTGCGACCTATGCCACTGAAGTGGAGTGGAAGAAAGAGTGGTTTACGGCGCGGTTTAATTTCCTCGATACGAACCACCTGAATCGTCCGCAGCTGAGCTCCAATGGGGGCAACGTAACGAACGGGACGTTAGTAACTCTGACGCCGGCGGCCAAGGCGGGCAGCTACGTCATCTACACGCTGGACGGCACGGATCCACGGGCGGCACACGGCCGGATTTCATCCACGGCGCTGTCGAACCTTGGGCCGGTGACGATCACCATCACCGAAAATGTCCGGGTCGTGGCGCGCTCCTTCAATCCCACCCACAGCAACCAGACGGGCGCGGACAAGCCGCCTTTGTCCACACCGTGGTCCGGTCCGGTTGCGGGCACGTTCTACACCTCAGTGCCGCCGCTGCGCATCACCGAGATCATGTATCATCCGGTCGATCCCGCCTCCGGCAACACCAACAACCAGGACAACTTTGAATACCTCGAAGTAAAGAACATCGGAGCGACACCGCTCAACGTGAACCGTTTCCGTATTCGCGGCGGCTTGGATTTCGATCTCCCCAATGAAGTCCTCGCCCCTGGCGAGCACGCAGTCATGGTGAAGCACCTGGCCGCATTCCGGGAGCGTTACGGCTCCGGCCCACGCGTTCTGGGAGTTTACACCAACGACAGCCTCGCCAACGATGGTGACCGCCTCATCCTCGAGGGCGGACTGCGCGAACCGATCCTCGACTTCACCTACGATGACAAGTGGTATCCCATCACCGATGGCCTCGGCTTTTCGCTTCAGATTGTGAACGATGCAGCCACTACGGACACTTGGGGATTGAAGACCAGCTGGCGTCCCAGCGGAGTGTTGAACGGCACTCCAAGCGCTGCGGACCCTGGCGCTTCCACCATCGCCGCGATCTACGTCAACGAAGCTTTGACCCACACCGATCCGTCTCCCGGAGATTCCATCGAACTCTACAATCCCACGGGAAGCCCGGTGAACATCGGTGGGTGGCTTCTCACTGATGATTTCAATACGCCCAGGAAATTTATCATCCCGGGCGGCACAACGGTTCCTGCGAATGGATACACGGTCTTCTACCAGAGCAACTCATTCGGAGTGGATGCAAACAGCTTCGGCGGGACGAATGGTTTCGCCCTCAGTTCAAAAGGAGAAGATGTCTATGTCTTCTCGGCCGATGGTCTCGGCAATCTGACCGGCTGGGCGAATGGCTACTCCTTCGGCCCTCAGGCCAACGGCGCCACCTTTGGTCGCCACGTCATCAGCACTGGCGAGGAACTTTTCGTAACCCAATCAACTCCCACACTAGGTGCTGCCAATTCGGGCCCGAAGGTCGGCCCCATCGTCATCTCCGAGATCAATTACCATCCGCCGGATATCCAAGGTTTACGTGAGACCTTCGACAACGACTTCGACGAATACATCGAGCTGCAAAACATCAGCGACTCCAGCGTGCCTCTGTATGATCCGCTGAACCCCGCCAATACCTGGCGTCTGCGCGATGCGGTGGACTTCACGTTCCCTGCTGGTGTTGTCATGCCTGCCAGAAGCTACGCTCTGCTGGTCAGTTTCGACCCCTCGAACAGTGCGGCCCTCGCTGCATTCAGAAATAACAATGGTGTCGCGGAAGGAACCCCAATCTACGGGCCGTGGAACGGCCAACTCGACAACTCCTCCGACAGGATCGAATTGGTGCAACCCGAGCTTCCGGATCCGGTGGGAACACCTACTGCGGGATTTGTGGCTTACATTCTAGCCGACAAATTGGCTTATGAAGATACGTTGCCTTGGCCGACAGGACTTCCGGACGGTTTGGGCGCCGTCCTCGCTCGCGCAGACATTAGAGCCTATGGCAACGATCCCGCCAACTGGCGAAGCGCACCCAAGACACCGGGCGCACCGCTTCCCACGGGTGGCATTCCAGCGGCCATCGTGGTCCAACCGGTCAGCACTTCGGGTGTTGAAGGCCAGTCCGCCAGCTTCTCGCTAACGGCCACCGGCTCGGCTCTCGGATACATCTGGACCTTCAACGGCAAGCCTCTTTCCGTGGCTTCCTCGCCCATTTTGGCGTTAAACAATCTAAGCTTGGACCAGGCTGGCGTTTACTTGTGTTATGTCTTCAACACGGCCGGATCGGTGCAAAGCAGCAGCGTCACCCTGACCGTCCGCAAGATTCCTCGCATAGATATGCAGCCGGTGAGCCGTGCCGTTTACATCAAGCCCGATCCGAAGGCGGCCAACCTGCCCAATGGCACGAACGTCACCTTCTCCGTCGCGGCCACCAGCAGCGAGCCGCCGCTGTCCTACCAGTGGCGCTTCAATGGCGTCGCCATTCCCGGAGCGACGGGCAGCTCCTACACCGTGTTGGACGTGCAGTTGGATGAGGAAGGCGACTACTCGTGCGCCATCACGGATGGGACCGGGACGATTTACAGCACACCCGCGCGCCTCACCCCGTGGCTGCAACCGGTCATCATCCAGAAACCCATGGACATCACCGTGGCCGCCGGCAGCGACTTCACCGCCAGCGTGGAGATCACCGGAAACCCTGCGCCCTTCGCCTACAGCTGGCGGCGCAACCTCGGGTCCGTGGTCGTCAACACCAACTCCGGCAGCTACAAGACCAACTTCATCACGCTGAACACCGTCACCGCACAACTGGCCCTGACGAACAACATCCAATCGTCCAACTTCGTCATGCGCCTGGTGGTCTATAACGACGCCAACACCGCGCCCGGTGTCACCACCACGTTCAACGTAACCGTGCTCGAAGACTCCGACCGCGACGGCATCCCAAACTCAAGCGAGCTCGGTCTCGGTCTGGACATCAACAATGCAGCGGACGCGGCGGGCGACCTGGACCTCGACGGCATGAGCAATCGCGCGGAATTCATCGCCGGCACCGACCCGACGAACAGCCTGAGCTACCTCAAGATTGAGACAGCCGTCACCCCCGGCACGTCGTCGGTGCAGTTCGGCGGAATCTCCAACCACACCTACACCGTCCAGTTCACTGACAGTCTCCGCGCGGGAGCCTGGAGCAAGCTGGCGGACCTGGCGGCACGCTCCACCAACTTCACCGTGCAGATCCCGGACCCGACCGCGACGACCAATCGCTTCTATCGCGTCGCCACCCCGCGGCAACAATAGTCACGGGGGGCAATCCCCTCCAAAACACAACCGCCGCTGACCAACGTCAGCGGCGGTTTTTTTTGCTGTTAATCACACTCAGATTCGGCCCAAGCCAGGCAGCGACAGACCTGACTCTACGTCAGGATTGGCGTGATGACCTTCCCGTGAACATCCGTCAGCCGGCGATTGATGCCGTTGTGGTAAAACGTCAACCTCTCATGGTCGATGCCGAGCAAATGCAGGATCGTGGCGTGAAAATCGGGGACCGTAACCTTGTTCTCCGCCACGAAGTATCCGACGTCGTCTGACTTCCCATAGTGAAAACCGTTCTTCACCCCAGCCCCGGCGAGGAAACAAGTGAACGCCGTCGGATGATGATCGCGCCCCGGTGAATTGACACCCTGCGTCGAAGGACTGCGACCGAACTCCGTCGCCCAGACAAACAGCGTATCTTCCAACATGCCGCGCTGCTTCAGATCGTGGATGAGCGCCGCCACCGGCTTGTCCATCGTCGCCGCCTGCGTATCGTGATTCTCCTTCAAATTCTCGTGCCCATCCCAGTTGATCCGCGGGCTGCCGAAGGCACCGCCGTTGAAAATCTGGACAAAGCGCACCCCGCGTTCAAGGAGCCGTCGGGCCATAAGACAGTTCCGTGAGAAGCCCTTGTTCGACTCTTCTTCCAGACCGTAGAGCCTCTTCGTCGCCTCGGATTCATTGTCGAGGTTCGTCGCCTCGGGAATGCTCGATTGCATCCGCGCAGCCAGTTCATACGAGCGCAGCCGCGCCGCGAAAGCGCCGTCACCGGGATTCGCCTCGGTAAACTCGCGGTTCATCGACGCGAGCAGCCTCATGTCAGCCGCCCGCGCCTCGGACGGGATGCTCGCCGGAGTGTTTAGATCCGCGATCGGCTCGCGGGAATTCGTGCGGAACGGAACACCCTGATGGTTCGCGGGCAGAAAGCCGGAGGTCCAGTTGATTGACCCGCCCGCGATCAATCCCCGAGGATCGGGCAATACGACAAACGCGGGCAGGTTCTCGTTCTCCGTGCCGAGACCGTAGCTCAACCATGCACCCATGCTCGGGAAGCCGTTCAGCGTAAACCCGCTGTTCATCTGGAACGTGGCCGGCGTGTGGTTATTGCTCTTCGCATACATCGAATGGATGAAACACACGTCATCCACACAGCCCGCCAGATGCGGCAGCAGGCTGCTCACCCACCCGCCACTCTGCCCATGCTGGCGGAAGTCATACACGCTCTTCATCACCCTCCCCGGCTGCCCGAAGAACCCGAGATTCTCCCCCTTGCCTTCGAGCGTCTTCCCGTTCATGCGCTCCAGCTCCGGCTTGTAGTCAAACGTGTCGAGATGACTCACACCACCGCAGCAAAAGATCTGCACCACGCGCTTTGCCTTCGCCGCAAAATGCGGCTGCCGTGCCGACGAAGCCAGAGCCGGCCCCGCCGCGCGGGACTGATCCCGACTCAGCAACCACGCCAGAGCGACCCCGCCAAGCCCGTGCGCGGTGTTCGAGAGGAAGTGGCGCCGAGAAAGAACCGGAGGCACTTCGCGGATGTCGTTGGGAAGATTCATATGTTCACCTGACATAAACAAACTCCGTCGAGTTGAGCAGCGCCCAGCAGACGTTCGTGAGGCTGCGATCCTTTGCGGCGGCGAGGGCGCGTCTGGCTTCATCTCTCGTCGGCGCACGACCAAGCGCAACACGGTAGGCGGCTCGGATGGCGCGAGGCATGTCGTTGTCCGCGTCTTTCAACGCGCGCTCCGCGAGATGACCGGCCTGTCGCTGGACAAACGAATTGTTCATCATCCCCAGCGCTTGCAACGGAGTCGTCGTGACGCCGCGACGTGGCGTCCTCACGGAAGGATCAGGGCAATCGAACGCGTCCAGCAGCGGTTCCTTGCCTGAGTTCACGTTCATGCGATAAACCGTGCGGCGGTTATACTCCGGACCAATCCTGTCCCTAGGAACGTAGGCATTCGCCGGAAACTTCAGCGCCTCGAACGGCCGGAAGCTGGGGCCGCCCGCCACCACATTAAGCTGCCCGCTCACGGCGAGGACAGCATCGCGCACCGCTTCCGCCTCCAGTCTCCGCGACGGGAACCGCCAGAGCAGCGCGTTATCGGCATCCATCGTCAGCGCGCGCTCACTTGTTTTTGAGGACTGCCGGTAGGTCGCCGAGTTCACGATCAGCCGGTGCAACGCCTTCACGCTCCAACCGCTCTCGATCAACTTCGCCGCCAGCCAGTCGAGCAACTCGGGATGGGACGGTCGCGCGCCACTCACACCGAAATCATTCGGTGTCGAGACAAGCCCCTGGCCGAAATGAAAATGCCAGACGCGGTTCGCCATGACGCGCGCGGGAAGCGGATTAAGTGGGTCAGCCAGCCATCCGGCGAACTTCAAGCGGCGCTGCGCTTCGGGCGCATCCGCCGCCAGACCAAACTCGGACTCCACATCCACAATCGCGGACAACCCTGCCGCCGTCACGACATCCGCCGGAGACTTCACATCGCCACGTCGCAGCAACTTCGTCGGGGCGGGTTGCACGCGGGTGCCAACATAGGAAGCGGGTATCGGCTTGATGGTCGCCATCACATCCTGAGCCTCCTTCATCCGCGACAACGCTGCATCACGCTCGGCGCGTTGAGCGTCGGTCAAGCTTGCGAGGATTTCAGCTTGGGGCACGGAGAAACCTGCCGCACGGAACGACGACGCGACTTCCTCCGCGCTCAAGGCCCGATCATACAGCGCCGCCTGCTGGATCTCGCCAGTGAGAAATGGCTTTCCACCGCCGGTGTGCCGCATGCCGACCAACACCCGGGCTTTGCCAGCCTTGAATGTCTGAAGCGGGCTGGCAGGAGTATAGGGCGCGCCGTAAGGCACGCCGTTACGGAAGACGGCGACGCTGTTATCCGCACGATAGACAATCACCATGTGAACGAGCGCGCCCGGCGGAGCGGTCTCGTCTGGCGCACCCAGATCGCGTGTGCGCTCGAAGCCTCCGCTCCCCGCCGTCCATTTCCTTGCCTGCCGCTCGCCGAACACGATCGCATCGAACACCCGGCCATCTTCGCTCTCAATGGAAATTGCCGCGCCGCCGCCCTGTTTCAAGTCGGCGAGCGCCACCCATGCCTCTAACGTCTTCTCGCGAACATCGCGCGTGAGCGCCGCAGCCTGGTAGAACGCGCCTTCTTTCGAAAGCAGCAGGCGACCTTTTGCAATCGTCGCACCACCTCGAAGCTCGCCCGACATCGTCGAATCCGGCACGGTGACGAAGGACCATCGGGCAAACGGCGTTGGCCCATGCTCTGTGGCGTCAGGCTGCCGCTTCGCCGCCGCGAGCTTCCAGCCTTCACCTTCGATGCGCGCCACCACGTCCTGCGCTGAGGCAATTTCCTTCTGCGACCCGGCCATGCGTTCCTGACGCACTTTCGATTCGGCCGCGCCTGCAACGGCGCGCTCACCGTGCTTCACGCCATCGAAGACAGACTTGATGCGGTAATATTCCTCCTGCGAGATCGGGTCGAACTTGTGCGAATGACAACGTGCGCAATTGATCGTGAGACCGAGGAAGGTCTGACTCACGGTGCCAACCAGATCCTCCATCTCCTCCTCACGCGTGATGGCCTTCTGCGTGGCATTGGCCTGGGCGTTACCCGCCTCATCCCAAGGACCGCACACCAGCAGGCTCGTGCCGATGATCCCATCGCTCGTCACAGGGTCGAGCACATCCCCGGCGATCTGCTCCTTCATGAACTGATTGTAAGGCTTGTCGTCGTTGAAGCTTTTGATGACGTAGTCGCGATAATGCCAGGCGTTGTCGCGCAGCTTGTCATACTCGAAGCCCTGGCTCTCGGTATAACGCGCCACATCCAGCCAATGCCGCCCCCAACGCTCCCCGTAACGCGGCGACGCCAGCAATCGCTCCACCAAAGCCTCGTAGGCCCGCGGCGATTTGTCCGCCACGAACGCGTCGATCTCCTGAGGCTCGGGTGGCAGACCGATCAGGTCGAAGTTCAGCCGACGAATCAAGGTGGCGCGTTCTGCGGCGGGCGAGAGAGAGAGTCCGTTGGTGCTGAGACGGGCGAGGATGAAGGCATCAATGGAATTTGTGATTGGCGATTTGAGATTGGCGAGTGCTGGGGGAACGGGCGTCCGCAACGGCTGCAACGCCCAGTGCCCGTTTCGCGCTCGCGCGGCCCCAACGTCCTCCGGCCATTTCAATCCCTGATCGATCCACGCCCGGAGCACGCCCAC
>CAMCCU010000155.1 GCA_945872975.1 Pedosphaera parvula Ellin514 | reverse complement strand
GTTCCGCTCAAGAACTGATCAGCTGCCTCGCCCGTGCGCTGATAAATTATTCTCGCGCGCGATAGAAACGGTTTGTGTGGCTGGAGGCTGTCGCATCGAGGTAAGGCATCAGTCCGTTGGTGTAGAGCACTGAGCCGAGGTTCGTCCAGTTCGTGAGGTAAGCCGAGGCTTCGATGAAGTAAGTGCGATTGGGAGCGCCAGATATCATAAAGGACACTGAACCATTGGGCAGACGCATTACCTCGCTCAATTGCGGCGGGAGATTCAACGTCAGTGTGGCCACGGTGCTGGTCACCGAGGCTCCTATATTCGACACCACCACACGATAGTCACCCTGGTCGGAAACTTGGACGTTCGTGATTGTGAGCGTGGCGTTCGTCGCACCCACGATGTCCACGCCACCGAACTGCCATCGATAACGCAACGGCGCAGTGCCGCCAGCCAGCACTGCAAACGTGGCGGAAGCGCCGGGGTTCACGACCTGGCTTAGCGGTTGGTTCGTGATCACGGGCGGTTCCACGACGGCGAGCGTGGCCGAAGGTGACAAAACTCCCGGGGCGAAATTTCCGGAATTCGTCAGCACGACCCGGTAGGAACCTGCGTCCGTGAGCTTGAGGTTGTTAATCGTGAAGAAGCTCGTCCGCGTGAGCGACACTAGGTTGGTGAGGACGACCGCCCCGCGCCGCCACTGGAAACCCATGGGCACTGATCCGTTGGCGACCATCATGAAGGTCACCGACGAGCCCACAAGATTGGTGGAGCCGACCAATGGCACCGCCACCGTGGGCGCGACTTTGACGAGCAGCCGCGCTGTTGCGCTTTGGACGGTGGCAATGTCATCCGTGACCACCACGAGGTAATCGCCTTCGTTCGCCAGTTGCGCGTTCGGAATCGACAGGGTCGGCGAGGTGGCGTCTGGAATATTCTGACCATCGCGTCGCCATTGATACCGCACCAATCCGGTGCCCGTCGCAGCCACGGTAAAAGTGACGTTCGAACCTGGACTTACCGCGATTGAAGCCGGCTGAAGGGTGATACGTGGCGGGATCACCACGAGTACATGCGCACTGCGGCTGACCGTGAACCCGGCACCGTTCCACACCGAGGCGCTGTAGTTCGCGGTGGTGCCAACGTTCGCCAGACCGAGGTTCACCGTCGCGTTGGTGGCGTCCTCGATCGGGAATCCATTCTTCAACCATTGATATTGAAGGGTCGCGGAACCGCTGGCGGCCAGAGTCAGTGTCACATTCTGGCCCGGGACAACGGAAACATCCGCAGGTTGCGCCGTGATGATCGGCGCGTTCAAGCCGCTGCCGGCCGAAGCGAGGTCCGTCCCGTCCAGGTACTCCTCGTAATTGCTGTGACCGTCGCCATCGCGGTCCTGCTGCGCGTCAGACGCGTTGTTCGACGCCAATCCGTTCGCGGCTTCCCAGTCGTCCGGCAAGCCATCCTGATCCGCGTCGGTGAAGGAACTTCCGGCAACATTCGCGCGACCGGCAGTGGCCGTCACTGCTTTCCAATTGAGAGGATCGTTGCCATAGGCGTAGGTCCGGCGACGCTGGAGCGATGCTCCTGAATCATCCGCGTCCGACGGCCAGGGATACGCATCGCCATAGTTCACCTGATCCACGACGACGTAGGGAACGTAGCCAGCATCCGGTCCCGGTCCCTGCGGGCGATCCGGCTTCTCCAGGGTCAGCGTATCGCCATCGTTGCCGAGCCGTCCGGTGAAGGGGCCATGAATCGGCACGGTCCCCGGCAGGCCATACTTCGCCCGGAACGTCGCGAGTGCGGAAGGATCGAGCAACGGGTTGAAGTGGACGATCAATACGTAACCGCGCGGAGCGATGGACACGCTCGTCGGGAACAGGAACGAAACACCACCGCTCAATCGCCAGGTGTTCGTCGGGTGCGCCGCGTCAGATAATGTCACCGCGGTCGCGCCCGGGTTGTGCAATTCCACGAACTCGTGGTCTGCGTTTTCCAGTCCCGCTTGAAGCGGATGATACATGACTTCGTTGATTACCACTGGACCAATCTTCGCCGCTGCATTCACGGCACCGGTTCCGGTGCGGAACTCCGCAAGGCTCGACGGGTTGTCCGTGCCGAATGTCCGACTCGTCAGCGCCACGACATCATCACCTACGCTCGTCGCCAGGCGTCCGAAGGAAGTGCCGTTGACCTGCGGGCCGAATCGGAATACCGAGCGGTAGCCGGTGAGGTTTCCAACCGCATCCGCCGCCGAGAGATATACCGTTCCGCCACGCGACGAGCTCAAAGCAATGTTCCCCGCCGCACCGCTGCTGAACTGGTTTTCGTAGAACACTGCGAAGCCGCCCGCTGCCGCCGTGGTTCCATCGGCGATCCGGAATTTCTTCAGGTCGCGTTTGCTGTCGCTCAGGAAATACCCGTTCAAATTCGCGGGCTGCGCACCGGCATTGAACACTTCGATGGCGTCCTCCAACGGCGCATCGGTATGCGTGAGCACTTCATTGATAGTCACGCCGTGCAGCGGCAGATGATTGCTCTCTGCGGGAGTCGGAGTGGTGTAGAACGCAACGACGGAGGTGGCTCCGTCCGGCAGGCAGCCAGCGGACACACCGGGAGGCAGAGCAATCAAGTCCGCGCTGTCGAGCAGCACGAGGTTCGTGCCGTGAAGCCGGAGCGTTTCGCCGAATTGGTCAAGGCTGAAATTCACATGATGCCGACCCTGGCTCGCATCGCCATCCGCCTCGAATTTCACGAAGCCACCGGCGGCGATGAAGGACAGTGGCGCGACCTGATGCTTGGTAAGGCCGGCGAGCGACGGATCGTCCGTGAGGTAAAGCCCTGCGAGATCCACCGGCTGCGTGCCGGAATTGTAGAGCTCGAACCAGTCATTGCCCGCCAGCGGCTCGGCCATCCACTCGTTCAACTTCACCGCCGAATGAGCGCCGAGCGCAGCGACTGCGCTGTTGATCGTGCCGGGTGTTGGCGAGGTGAGGAGCTGCCAGTTACCGCCGCTGCGACCGATGCTTTGGTCCGCAATTTGGAAACCGTATTCGACCGAGTCCACTATTTGTCCGGCCGCGTTGAAGAGATACACACCACCGCTTTCGCCAGAGAGCGAGAAGCCCGTGTTCATGTCTGCGCTCAAGGCTGTCGAGGCTGCGCGTGCGTCGTCGCACCACACGCGGAGGAAACCATTCGCCGGAATGCTCGCGCCAACAGGGAACGTCCATTGACCCCCCGCGCCGACGGCATCGCCAAGGCTCAGGCCCGCCAGAGTGACAGGCGAGGGGGTGTTGTTTGCCAGTTCGATCCAGTCGGAATACTCCGCCCACGGCGAGAGCTCCGATTCATTGCGGGCGAGAACTTCGTTCAGCACCGGTCCGGTGTAGGTCGCGAGGTAATTGCTCGCGCCGGGGCTGGCGCTGCCGCCGAAACCGACCACCGTGGCCGTGCCATTCGGCAGGCGACCTTGTGAGATGGCCTGGACCTGCTGTGAGTACGTCACCTTCTCGATCAAAACCGCCGTCGCGTCGAAGAGCGAAATCTCGCCACCTGCCGCCGGCAGTTTGAAGTCGATCTGATTCGGGCCGCCGCCTTCATTCGCGAGCAATTGTACAAAACCGTTCGGAGGCAGATAGGCGAGTGAACGAACTTGGAACAGTGCGCCAGTGGTGCCGAGGTGAATCCCGCGAAGCGCCACCGGCAGCGTTGCCGAGCGGTTGTAGAGCTCGACCCAATCGTCCGTGCCAGGCCCGGCATTGGCGAGCCACTCGTTGATGGAAAGCTCTGTCTGCGCCGCGACGGCAGCAGGGCTGTTCGCGGCGGCGGGCGTGGGTGTGTTCAGGCTCCACGAGCCATTGATGCGCCCGATGGTCAGGTTCGCCACCTGCATGCCGAAGCTGACGGCATCGACGCGTTGCGTTTGCGCGTTGTAGAGGAAGACGCTGTCGCCTTCGCGATCCAGCGCGAAGCCTGTGTGCAGACCGGGCGTGGTGTTCGTGATCGCGTCGCACCAGACAACGAGATAGCCGTTCGCCGCGAGGGTGGTGCCGGGAGGGAACAAAAACTTCCGCGCGTTGCCGTCGTCGCTGAGGCTCCAGCCATCCAGGCTGACCGGTGAAGCGCCGGTGTTCTTCAATTCGATCCAATCAGGGAAGGTGCCGGAGTTTTCCACGGCGCTCAGATTCTCCGCCGCCACTTCGTTCAACACTACAACAGGCGTCGCGGCCACGGGATTTGGCTGGCCGGGTGAACCACTGCCGCTGCTGGCCCGCCAGTTGGCCGGGTCGCTGCTGGCACCGACCGGGTCGATGAGTTCAAGCGAAGAACCACCGCCATCGGCTCCCGTAGGCCAGCCGGCGTTGTCGTGATAGACAACGGAGACGATGGTGACACCTGCGGCATCCTTCAGCGCGATACGCTCGCCGCCGTTGGCGAGCGAGCCGCTGTAATAGCCAGCGACGATCACGCCCGGGTAACGCGCTGCGAAGGAGGTGGGGTTCCCGTTGTTCGCCAGCACGAGTGTCGCCCCTGCATTGATGAAAGAGCCGGGAGGAAAACCAAAAGTGATTCCCTCGAACGACCAGTTGTCGAGGTCCACCACTTGACCGCCGGAGTTGCGAAGCTCGATGAACTCATGCATGTCGCCGCCGGGCGGGTTGAACATGATCTCGGTGATCCGCAGCGGGGAGGCGAGTTCTGCGACGATGAACGTCGCTTCGTTCAAGGCGCTCCAGTTCGTGCCGGATTGCGAGCGGGCTTTCACCACCGTCGTCGCGCCAAGCGCGATGGAGCCGCTGGTGTAGGCGAGCGTGCCGGGCGCGACGGCTCCAGAACCGTACACGCGCGGATCGGTGCCGTTGGTCGTGTAATAGATCGTGGTGCCGGGAGAGAGGTTCGTCATGAACAGCGCGTAGCCGGGAACGATCCGTCCACCGTGCTGGCTGAAGGCGGGCGGGATGACGGCGGGATAGACGCCAGCGGTGCGGAATTGCTGGAGCACGATCCCGGTCCGCAGCGGGAAGTACGAACCGGTATGTCCCGAGGTGGTCCGGATGCCGAGCAGCGAGTCTCGTTCGTTGAACCAGTCGCGATTGCGGGTGAGCGGATCCGCCAGGCGCGTGCTGCCGACATCGCCCCAGCGCGCGGATTCGCAGACGATGGCGGTGTCGATCTCAGCCATCGCCTTCATGAACCGCGCCGCAGGCCGGTTACGCTCAGGGAAGGCGGCGTTATAGATCGGGTTGTTGGTGTCGGTGTAGAACGCGCCGCCGTTGAAGAAATGTTTGTGAACCTGGTCGGCGAAGAGCATCCGGAACTCGACGTTGGCCCGAAGAAGCTGGAAGAGCTCGGATGGACCGCCGCTGTCGTTCTTGGTCGTGTTGTCATAGGTCGCGCCCTTCATCACATGCTCGGAATCCCACGCGTGATAGCGCCATTTGCCGCCGGGCACACGATGGCGGGAGGCGTAGTAATTCTTGTGCGCCCAGTCTTCGTTGCCGACCCAGTAGTTGATCATCATGTAGGTGATGAACTCGGGAACATCGACGTACTGCTGGAAGTTCTCATAGGCCGCGTTGCTGGCCAGGCCGGCGCGCGCGATTGAGAACGCCGTGCTCAGGCTGGCGCTGCTGCCAGCCACCACGGTGCCGGCGCCATGCTTGATGACGTCATACTCGTCCTTGCTGCCGCCGTAGTAGGAGGCGACGAAGGCATCATCCGTCCGCTCGTGAAGCTGATGCAATCCCCAGTAGAGGCCGTTGAGATATACGTGAACCCAATGCCCGTGATGCGACAAACCGCCAAGGGCGTTCTGAAGATCAGCGACGTATTGATCGCGCACATAGACGGCCCGTTTGCGCTGGTCGTCGTTGGGCATGTAGTTCCAATACATGTTGTGGCCGGCGCTCAGGATGAGCGTGTCGAACTCGTCCACCGGCGAGTCATCGAAAAGTTTGTAGTGGAGCTTGGATGGACCGAACTCGCCTTTGAAGATGAGGCGCATGGAGAGCTTCTTGGATTTCCAGTCGCTTCCCGAATCGGTCGGGCTGGTCTGGCCCTGGATTTCAAACCCGCAATCCTGCTGAAAGCCGCTGCTGCCATCGGGGAGGATGTATTCCACGCTGATGGGTTGCTCGTTGTTTGACTCACGCCGCACGTAGGCACCTTGCGTCGGCCCGAACAGGAGCTTCACATCGGTGACGACGGACACGGTGGGAATGGAGACAAGCCCTTGCCGCGCGAGGACGCGGTAATTATCCACCGCGTTGGTGATGACCTGCGGATCCATTTCGTAGTCGGCCGAGGTATCATTACAGTTCACCCCGATGGTGCAGGGCGAATCCCAGTTCGTTGGGAAGCCAGATGGGTCGGTTGGTTGCGTCAGGACATGGTCGGGGAAGATGTAGGTGCGCGTCGTCACCGACGAGGGAACGAGGCCGGGCTTGAACGTCACCGCGCGGATCGTCGCAACGGCTTTACGTGGCAGACCGGAGATGGCAATCGGCCCGACATAGAGCTCGTTCGTCGCGGTGGGAATGCTGCCATCGATGGTGTAGCGAATCTCCGCGCCGGGGGTTTCGGTGCTCAGGGAAAGGTTGAAGGGTTGCGCGAAGAAACCGCTTTGCACGGAGGCGTGCGGCGGTTGCGCGAAGCCGCTGACCGCGCTGGCGTCGTTGTTCGCGGCGCGCGGAGTAAGCGTGGTAAAATAGAGCGCCGCGCCGCCGCTGGTGATGCCATACGAAATGTCCGCGCGTTGCTCCGGATAATTCAACTCGCTCACCGCGACGCGTGGGAACGAAGCCCGGTAGAGCCCGAGGTAGCCTCCGCTGAGGTTGATCCGGAAGTTGGTGTGGTTCGTTGCCGTCGCAAGGATCGTCTTCCTGTCTTTGCCGGAGGCGAAAAGAATCAGGTGCTGGCCGGCGGCGAGGTTCAGGCTCGGGAACACCCACTTGCCAGGCAATGCGGAATCGTCCGTGAGCGACCAGCCGTTCAGGTTCACCGTGGCGTTGCCGGTGTTGCGCAGCTCGATCCAGTCCTGCTTCTGGTCATTCTCGTCGTCAAGGCTGGTGCGGTTCTCGGCGAGAACTTCGCTGATGATAACGCTCGTTGGTGAGGTGGGATTGACGGTGTACGACCAACCCGTTCCTGCGAACGCATTCGCGGCGGGCGAGAGATCCTTGATTCCGTGGCCCGCAGCCCAAGTGATGTTCGCTGCGCCGGGGGCTGCGGTGGGAAAGTCGAACCGATACCGATCTGCCGCGAGTGAAGTCACGCCCGTGGCCGCTGCGCCGTTGACGAGCAGGTCGGAGGCGTCCACGCCGGAAACGGCTTCGTTGAAGCTGACTTCGATCTGGCTCAACGTCCCCACCACCGCGCCTGCGGCAGGTTCAGCAACGGCGATGATGGGCGGAAGGATGTCTGCCAATGTGTAGGTCCAGGCTGCACCCGGCGCGAGGGTATCGAAGAGATTGCCGGTCAGATCAGTGATCACCGCGTCGCTGTCAAAGTTCATCGCGACCAGGCCGCCGGGCGGTTGGGAGAACTGGAAGGTCACCGAAGCATTGGTCACGTTGGCAGCAAGGGCGGGCTGGTCGTTGATCTGGAGATCGCTCCCCTGCACGCCAACGACGGGCGCACTGAACGTCACCGTGACGCGGCTTAATGTGCTGACCGTCGAGCCTGGTGCCGGCGAGACGCCGAGGATGGTCGGAGCCGCAGCCAGGAGGTTGTTTGTTTGAAGGTAAAGAGCCACCAGGAAGGTGGCACCTGATACAAGTAGGCGTTTCACGATTGTCACGGGAATGTGGGTTGCCCGTTGCATACCATCCAATCGGCAGATTTGGTAGTCTTGGTTTGGGAGAAAATGAGGAATGATCGATCTCGTTCGGCTGGTGAGTCGAGGTGGAGCCATCGGGAGGAGGGGCCAATGAGCCAAGTTTGAACCTATGGCACTCGGAGCTCGCGGGGAAACCCCTGACGTTGATGCCCGACCATGCCCGGCGTCCATTGCCTCCATCGCGGCGTTGCCCGGCGAATTCCCAGTCGCTATCCTCTTCTTCCATGTCCATGTCGCGTCCAGGTATTTTCGCGCAAGCTGCTCCCGCCAAGTTGGGCGCTCTGGTGGCCGGACTGTTCTTTCTCCTCGGCGCCGGTTGCGAAAAACCCGCAACCCCGCTTGCTCCAACCCATCATTTTCCTGCGCCAGCTCAGGAATGGTTCGTGGATGTGACGGAGCGCCTGGGTCTCCAGTTCACCCATGTCGCAGGAACGAACTACTTCATGCCGGATCAAATTGGCTCCGGTGTCGCCCTGTTTGATTTCGACAACGACGGCCGGCTCGACATCTATCTCGTTCAGAATGGCGGCACGAACTCCGGTGCTCGCAACCGGCTCTTTCATCAGCAACCTGACAATACATTTCGTGACGTCAGCTCCGGTTCGGGTCTCGACGTGAATGGGCGAGGCATGGGCGCTTTCGCGGGCGACTTGAACAACGACGGATTGCCGGACCTGCTCGTCACTGAATACGGACAAGTGCGGCTGTTCCAAAATCTCGGCGCAGGAAAGTTTCGCGACGTTTCCAAAGAGGCCGCAATCGACAGCCCGAAATGGGCCGCGCCAGCGAGTTTTCTGGACTACGACCGGGACGGCTTGCTCGATATCGTCGTGGGCAACTACGTCGACTACGACCCGACCCATCTCTGCATTGATATTCACGGCCAGCAGGATTTTTGTGCGCCGCGCGCTTTCGGGGAAACCGCCAGCCGTCTCTGGCGAAACCGAACCCGGCAACGCGGCGGCGTGCCGCTCTTTGAAGATCGCACGGAATCTTCCGGTCTGGCCCGCTCGCCCGGCGTGGCCTTGGGAATTGTATGCGCGGATTTCGATGGCGACCGATGGCCGGACATCTTCATGGCGGACGACGGCCGGCCCAATCGTCTCTTCATCAACCAGCGCAACGGCACCTTCACCGAAGAGGCGTCGGCACGGGGACTGGCTTTCAATGCAATGGGAGGAACAGCAGCCAACATGGGCACGGCCTTCGCTGATGTGGATGCAGATGGAATGGCGGATCTGTTCGTCACCCATCTCACCGAGGAATTTCATTCGCTATGGAAGCAGGGACCGCGAGGCGTGTTCGCCGACCACATCGCGCCCGCCGGCTTGCAACAGCAGCAGTGGCGGGGCACGGGTTTTGGAACAGTGTTCGCCGATTTTAATTCAGACGGCGCGCCGGATCTTACAATCATCAACGGGTTGGTTCGGCGGCTGACGCCCGGCCAGACGCCCGTGGTAGAAGGCATCTCACCATGGTGGGCCAGATATGCGCAGCGCGCGCAGCTCTTCATCAACGACAGCACGGGGAAATTCCGCGACGGCAGCGAAGCGAACAGCGCTCTTTGCCGCAAAGCGGTCGTCGGACGCAGCCTTGCCGTTGGCGATCTCGACAATGACGGCGCTCCCGATCTCGTTCTGTGCAGCGTTGGCGGTCCTGTTCGCGTGCTGCGAAACGTCGCCACGCCACGAGGGCATTGGCTGAAACTGCGGTTGCTCGAGAAAGCCTTTGGCAATCGTGACGCAATCGGTGCAGAGGTCACGGTTCGCACCGCAAAAAAAAACCATTGGTCCGTGCTCCAGCCCGCCACCAGCTTTCTTGCCAGCAATGACCCGTGGATTCATATCGGTCTTGGTGCGGCCGACAGCTTTGAGGAGATCATCGTCCTCTGGCCGGACGGAGCGCACGAGTCATTCGCAGCCGGCGCGGCAGACCGGGCAATCGTTCTGCGGAAAGGCGAAGGCCGACGATGAAATCCGCCTGCTCACTGCCGCTTGTCCTCATTGCTCTGTCGTGGCTTGGATGCTCCAGGAGCGTTGAGCCGCCTCGTGTGATCACCTCTTCTCTCGACAGGCCACTGATCAGTCTGATTGAAACGACGCGCCAGGCCGTGGTGAGCGCGCCTGAGTCTGCCTTGGCGTGGGGGCGATTGGGGCAGGCATTTCACACGACTGAGTTCGTCGCAGAGGCGCAGAGTTGTTATGAGCACGCCATTCAACTCGATTCGCGTTCGCCAGCGTGGCCGCATTTGATGGGTGTGCTCCAGCTTCAGGATCAGCACGAAGCAGCCTTCGCCAACCTCGCTCGCGCTGCGGACTTGGCTGGCACCCGGACCGATGCATCAAGGGTCCGCCTCGTCCAAGCCCTCGTCGAGCGCGGTCGATACGACGATGCACTGAAACACATTCATCTGCTGCTGGCCGGTGACCCGCTTCATGCCAGCGCTCGCCTGCAGAAGGGCCGCATTCTGTTTGTTCGCGGAACGGTGTCCAAACTCGCTGAAGATTTCGCGAGCCTATAGCGTTGGCTGCGGGGCATGGGATCGGCTCCCGCACGTCGAGACAGGCGAGGGTCGGTGGATGATTCTTTACTCCGAAACACGTCGTAAATAGCCACGTCGATCCAGCA
>CAMCCU010000154.1 GCA_945872975.1 Pedosphaera parvula Ellin514 | reverse complement strand
TGGTGGGTTGGGAGGGACTCGAACCCTCGACCAATGCCTTAAAAGGGCACTGCTCTACCAACTGAGCTACCAACCCACGCCGAAAGCGGATGCGAACGCTAATCAAGCGCCTCCCGTGCTGCAAGAGATTATTCCGCAAAACGCGTGCATCGCCGAGCCAGCCTTGTGTGAAACCGGATTTCCATGCTTCATTCGTCCGGCCGCCGGCTGAACTGCAACGCAATCCAGTCAGGCGAGCTCCTTGCATGAGCGAACCAAACTATCTCAAGTGCCATTGCCAGAACTGCCGCAACTCCATCGAGTTTCCCGCCGCTGGCCTGGGGCAGACGACATCCTGCCCGCACTGCGGCCAGTCCACGGTGCTGGCTGAGGACGCCAGTGAGGCTGTGGAAACCCCATCCGCTCGCGCGCCGAAATCGCGCGGCAAGCTCGTCAGCGTGTCGCTGGTCGCTCTCATTCTCACGGGCGCGGCCGCCGGCTTGCTCGTCCTGAGAAACCGGTCGAACACGAACGCTGCAAAGCATGAGGCCAAGAGCAGCCCAGCCACGAACTCCCCTGCCCCATACACGAAGCCGGCCGCAGCCGAATCAACTACGTCTCCAATCCCAAGCGCACCCAAGTCGATCGCGGACCTCAAGCCGGGCGTCATCAGCCTCGAAAAAGCAAAAGGCAGCAGCCTGGTTTACGCGGTCGGGATTCTGCGGAATGATTCCGTTCATCAACGCTTCGGTGTGAACATCGAACTCGAACTCACGGACGCCCGTGGAAACAAGGCGGGCACGGCGAAGGATTATCGCGCCGTGCTGGAGCCTCGTCAGGAATGGCGCTTCCGCGCTCTGGTTCTCGATTCCAAGGCCGTCGCCGCCAAGGTGTCATCCATCCGCGAGGAGTAACGATGCGGTTGAGAGTCAGCGCCGGACTGTTGCTGTATCGCACTCGTAACGGACTCGAAGTCTTTATCGCGCATCCCGGCGGGCCGCTGTTCCCCAACAAGGATGACGGGCATTGGACCATTCCGAAAGGCGAGGCGGAGCCAGGCGAAGATTTGCTGGCCACGGCGATTCGCGAGTTCGAGGAAGAGGTCGGGTTCCCCGTCGATCGTTCATCCAAGTTCATTCCGCTCGGAATGATTCAGCAGAAGGGAGGAAAGATTGTTCACGCGTGGGCTGTCGAGGGAGACATCGACGAGGCGCATCCACTTCGCAGCAACACCTTCACGATGGAATGGCCACCAGGATCAGGCACGATGTGCGACTTCCCGGAAGTGGACCGAGCGCAGTTCTTCCCCGTCGCTGTGGCACAGCTCAAGTTGAAGCCGACCCAGTTACCGTTGCTGGAGAGGCTGGAGCAAGCGATTCAAAATGCGTGAAACGACGCACGCCGGCCTCGCGAATCACCATTGTCACCCGCCCGTCCCACAACTTTCATTGACACTCCGCAGTCTCTTCCCAAAGTCAGCGCGTGACTCGGATCTACGACCTCGCGATGACGCACACGCTGGACACAGATGACTACTTCATCCACCAGATCCAGCGCCTGTGTGCCGAGGCGAGGCTGAACTTCTTCCTCATCGAACCTGCCTGGGTCGAGCTGTTCTATGAACACCTTCAGACCGGCCGAATCTGGCCGCGCGTGCTGCTGAACATGCACAGCGAGCATCATCAGCCGGAGGATATCTTCCATCGCCTCATCAATCTCGCTGCCGCGAAGAACTCGCAGGTCATCGACCCTCCGGATCGCGCGCAGGCGGCGTTCGACAAGTCGCGACTTCACCCTCACCTCGTCGGCGCGGGAATCTCTGTGCCATGGACGCTGGTCGTGCCGCGCGAACGTCCAGAGGGTTGGAAGCTCTCGGCTGAGGAACAGTCCGAACTCGGCCAGCCTTTCGTCATCAAGCCAGCGATGGGCTACGGTCGCAAAGGTCTCGTGCTCGACGCCACGAGTGAAGCTGACCTGGAGCGCTCCATCGCCGCATGGCCGGACAACAACTACCTCTTCCAACGCCGCATCGTCCCGCGCGAGCGCGATGGCGCACCGGTTTATTTCCGCGTGTACTATGTGTTCGGCTCCGTCTGGTTGAGTTGGTGGAATTGCTTTAACGACCACTATCGCATGGTCACAGATGCTGAACGGAGCGAGCTGGGGCTTGATCGACTGGAGGAAATCATCCGCCAGATCGCCGCGCTGACTGGAATGACCTTCTTCTCCAGCGAGATCGCGCAGGCCAACGATGGCGAGTTCGTGGTGATCGATTACGTCAATGATCAGTGCCATCTCCTCAGCCAGTCCGCGCATCCGCAACTAGGCGTGCCCGATGAACTGATCCGCGCCATTGCAAAGAAGATCATCGAAGCAGTTCAAGCCGCCATCCGCCAACCCTCTCCCGTCTCGCCATGATCTTCCGGGCGCGGCAGTTCACCTTCAGATTTCCGCGACCGGTTTTGCTCATGGGAATCGTGAATGTTACTCCTGATTCCTTCTCCGACGGCGGCCAGCATCTCGATCCGGCCGCCGCCATCGAACACGCCCTCGACCTCATTCGCGAAGGAGCCGATATCATTGACGTTGGCGGAGAATCGACACGGCCCCAGGCAGCGCCGGTCAGCGAAACCGAAGAGTTGCGCCGAGTGCTGCCCGTCATCGAGGCGTTGGCTGGGCAGGTGAAGATTCCCCTCTCCATCGATACCATGAAACCGTCCGTCGCCCGCGCCGCACTTCGCGCCGGAGCCAGCATCGTCAACGACGTTGCCGCCCACCGCGACGATGCGGACATGTGGCGTGCTGTCGCGGAAGCCGGTGCCGGCTACGTCGCCATGCACATGCTAGGCACGCCGCAGACCATGCAAGCCGCGCCTACCTATCGCGATGTGGTGAATGAAGTCGGCGAATTCTTTGCCGAACGGCTCGATCAACTGGAGGAAGCCGGAGTGCGAGCGGAGCAGGTTGTTCTCGACGTCGGAATCGGCTTTGGAAAGACGGCTGAACACAATTTGCAGTTGCTCGCACAGCTCCATGACCTTACAAGATTGCACCGACCGCTATTGCTTGGCGTGTCGAGGAAATCGTTCATTCCAAAAGTCTCTGGAGACCCCGACGACGCGGACCGGCTGGCCGGCTCACTGGCGTGCGCATGCTGGGGGGTCCACAACGGAATGAACATCGTCCGCACGCACGACGTCACCGCCACCCGGCAGGCTCTGCGGTTGACGGAAGCAATTGCGGCGCGAAGAAGCGCCGCACAATGACAGCGTAATCAGCAAACAATACTCAGCGCAACATGATGGACGCACTGAAAACACAACGCCCGCCACGCGCCGGATCGCCGAAGGATCGATACTGATGCTGTTCGATTCCCTGCAAATCATCTGGCGCCCGGCTCTTGAGATCCTGCTCCTCGCCGTCGCCATCTATTATGTGTTCACGTTCGTACGCGGAACACGCGGAGCCTCGATTGTCACCGGCTTCCTCGCGCTCGTCCTCACCCTCTCGCTCGTCACCGCATTACTTGAACTGACCGTCCTCCGCTGGATGCTGGGCAGCATCACCACATTCTTCGTCGTCGCGATTCTCGTAATCTTCCAACCGGAGATCCGGCGCATGCTCGCGCAAGTCGGCAACCTCGAAGTCTTCGGCAACGTCCACGAACAGCGCGAGAACATCGAAGTCATCATTCAAACCGCCGAGCGCCTTTCCGAAGTCCGGATCGGCGCGCTCATCGCCATCGAGATGAGCACGCCGCTCCATGACATGGTCGAGTCCGGCGTCCCGGTGGACTGCATCGCCACCCCGGAAATGCTCGAAACTATCTTCTTCCCGAACAACGCCATCCACGACGGTGGCGTAATTATCCGGGGTGATCGCATCACGCACGCGGCCTGCATCTTTCCCCTCACCCGACGGCAGGATTTGAACAAATCTCTCGGCACCCGCCACCGCGCAGCGATCGGGTTGAGCGAAGAGACCGATGCGGTGATCGTCGCCGTGTCGGAAGAAACCGGCGCTGTCTCCTACGCCTACAAGGGCCAGTTGACTCGCGGCGTCTCGCTCGAAAACCTGCGCGCCTTCCTGAGCTCGATCCTCGTCGTGCCCGAGCGCCCGCGCACACTGGCAGGCTGGATCAAGGCACGCAGTGCGGCTCTGGCTGCCGGCGACGCCGGCTTGTCGAAGCCTCCATCCAAGCCACCCGGAACCGAGGCCTGACCATGCCACTACGCTCTATCTTCGCCCATCACTTCTGGCTCAAGCTCCTCTCGCTGGTGCTCTCCTGCCTGATCTGGCTGACCGTGAAGGCCAACATCGGCACCACCGCCGGCGAAGCCACGCGCACGTTTATCAACCGTCCCGTGCTGCTACTGACCGACGACGCCGAGCACATGGCCATGGTCGCGAATCCCAACCAGGCCAGCGTCACCGTGCGCGGGCCGACTTTACTCATCCAGGAATTGACCGATCAAGACGTGCATGTGTATGTGCGCCTCCACGACCGCAACCGCCTCTCCAGCGAACTGCCCGTCCATGCCCACGTCCCCTCCGGCATCACCGTCGCCCTCGTCACTCCAGCCACTGCGACCGTGAGACCTGCCGCCGCTCCGCAGTGAATTTTGGGAAATAATCTCATGAAAGAAATCAAACCGATCTCCGCCCAGCCGACGAAACGAATCTTCGGCACAGACGGCGTTCGTGGCACCGCCAACATCGAACCCGTCACCGCCGAGACCGCGCTCAAGCTCGGCCGCGCCGCCGCGCACGTCTTCAAGAATCTCCACTCCGAATCCCGCAGCCGCGGCCGCCATCGCATCGTCATCGGCAAGGACACTCGCCTCTCCGGCTACATGCTCGAGAACGCCATCTCCTCCGGCGTGCTCTCGATGGGTGTCGATGTCTTCTTCATCGGGCCGCTGCCCACGCCCGGCGTCGCCTACGTCACCCGCAGCCTGCGAGCGGATGCCGGCATCGTCATCACCGCCTCCCACAATCCTTACGCCGACAACGGCATTAAATTCTTCCGCTCCGACGGCTACAAGCTCGACGACGTCATCGAAGGCCAGATCGAGCAGCTCGTTTTCAGCGGCGAGATCGAAACCATCCGCCCCACCGCCGAAGCCATCGGCAAGGCTGTCCGCATCGAGGACGCCCTCGGTCGCTACATCGAATTCGCCAAGACTTCCCTGCCCCGCACGCTCACCCTCGAAGGCATGCGCATCGTCGTTGATTGCGCCCACGGTGCCGCCTACAAGGCCACGCCATGCGTCCTGCGCGAGCTCGGTGCCGAAGTCTTCGTGTTCGGCAACCAGCCCGACGGCACGAACATCAACAAGGATTGCGGCTCCATGCACCCGGAGTTCCTCTGCGCAAAAGTCCGCGAACTCCGCGCCGACATCGGCATCGCCCACGATGGTGACGCCGACCGCGTCCAGCTCTGCGATGAGAAAGGCACGCTCATCGATGGCGACGACATCATGGTCATCGCCGCGCTAGAAATGCTCGGGCAAGGCACGCTCCTCAACAACACGCTTGTCTCCACCGTCATGAGCAACGCCGGCGTCGATGCCGCGCTCAAGAAAGCCGGCGCCAAGGTTCTCCGCACCGGAGTCGGCGACAAGAACGTCATCGACGAGATGCTCAAGGGAAACTTCAACCTCGGCGGCGAACAAAGCGGCCACCTCATCTTCCGCGACTACTCCACCACCGGCGACGGCCTCGTCGCCGCGCTGCAGATCCTTCGCATCATGAAGACGAAAGGCGAGTCACTCTCCGCGCTGCGCCAATGCTGGACCCGCTACCCGCAGCTCGTCACGAACGTGAAGGTCCGCGAGAAAGTTCCCTTCGAGAAGCTGGATGACGTGCTCAACCTCGTAAAGCAGGCCGAAGCGAAACTGAACCCCGAAGGCGGCCGCGTGCTCCTGCGCTATTCCGGCACCGAACCGAAGGCGCGCCTGCTCCTCGAAGGCAGCGATCGCGCAGTGCTCGACCATTGGAGCAAACAAATCTGCGACGCGGTTCAGCGACAGGTCGGGGCGTAACTCAGTGTTGCGATGAACCTGTAGTTGTTGGCCAGCAATCTCGGTCAATAACTGGTGAACGCGTAGGATTACGCAGACTCCAGATCAATTTCGGAACTCGCCCAAAGCTCCGTCTGCGCTGAACGCTCACTGTCACTTTCTACGCACGCTGGCAAATCTCACCACACCAGCCACGCTGGTTCCGGCTCGATTCCCCTGATATTCCCTCATATCAGCGCGGCAGTAGTCCTGCTAGCAAGCCATTGCCGCCAAAACCCGGCGTCACCCCCCTCGGAACACCACGTCACAAACGACGTACCCGACGGGAACAGTTTGCATCATTGAACGAACCATCATGAAAACCGGTTATCTGATCGACATGGACGGCGTCATCTACCGTGAAAACCAGCTGATTCCTGGCGCGGTGGAATTCGTGCAGGCGCTCAGTGCCACGGGCACGCCCTTTCTTTTTCTCACCAACAACTCCGCGCCCACTCCCGAGGATCTCGCCGTGCGCCTCAAACATCTCGGCATCCACGGGCTCTCCGCCCGCCACTTCTACACCTCCGCGTTGAACACCGCGGACTTCCTCAGCGAAACCGATCCCGGCTGCACCGTCTTCGTCATCGGCGAAGGCGGCCTTCTCACCGCGCTGCACGAACGCAAGATCGCCAATGACGGCATCCAACCCCGCTACGTCGTCGTCGGCGAAGGCGTGACCACGATGGAGAAGCTCGTCAAAGCCCATGAATGCATCGAGCGCGGCGCGCGCCTCCTCGCCACCAACCCCGACAATTGGTGCCCCGTCTCCAGCGAGAAAACACGTCCGGGTGCCGGCTCCACCGCCGCCTTTCTCGAAGCCAGCACTGGACGCCACGCCTACTTCCTCGGCAAGCCGAACGGCTACATGTTCCAAAATCGCCGAGATCGCCCTCAGCGAACCCGAACAGGTGGTGATGATCGGCGACACGATGGAAACGGACATTCGCGGCGCGATGGAAGCCGGCATGCAATCCTTCCTCGTGCTCAGCGGCTCCACGCAGATGGACAGCCTCGGCGACTACGTCTATCAACCCACGCGTGTCCTGCAAACCGTCGCCGACCTCACTGAGGAAATCCTTACCGGCAAAGCCTCCGACCGCCTCAACAGTCCTGCCTACGGAACCAACGGAGGAGCCGCTACGAAATCAGGTCACCGTCATCAGACCGATATCTTCGCCCTGCACAAACCGCGACCCCGGCCAGCGATGACAAAGTAGAGGAATCCGTCGCAGGTTGGGCTTAAGGCGAATTCCATTTTGCCCGGACATTACGATTGTTCGAGCTTCTGTCCCCATAATCCAGCGCCGCAAGAAATCCTGCCGCCTTCGCCAGCGTTTCCTCGTACTCAGCCTCCGGTGAGGAGTCGGCGACGATCCCTGCTCCGGCATGGAAGTATGCCCGCCCGTCACGAAAGACGGCGGTTCGAATCAGGATGTTGAGCTGGCTCTCCCGGTTGAATCCAAGATAGCCGAGACAACCGGTGTAAGGCCCGCGCGTCACCGGTTCCAATTCATCAATGATGTCCATCGCACGAATCTTCGGCGCGCCAGTGATGCTGCCGCCGGGGAAACATCGCGCGAGCGCCCCAAAGTGAGTGACATCGGCGCGAAGGCTTCCCTCGACCGTCGAGACGAGATGCTGCACTTGCGGATAACGTTCGAGCCGGACGAGTTCCGGAACCTGCACCGAACCATATTCGCAGACGCGGCCCAGATCGTTGCGTAGCAGGTCCGTGATCATCACGAGCTCCGCCATCTCCTTCGCGCTCGTCTGGAGCTCATAGGTGAGCTGCGCGTCGCGCGTCGGGTCCGCCGAGCGCGGGCGCGTTCCCTTGATGGGTCGCGTCTGGATATGCGAGCCACTAAGGCGAAGGAACAACTCCGGCGAGGAGGATGCAAGCTGGAGATCCCCGCAATCGACGTAGCCCGAGAACGGAGCCGGCGACACGGCGCTAAGCCGACGGAAAAACTCCCAAGCTGAACACGGAGCCTGCACCGAAAGCCGCTGCGCAAGGTTCACCTGATAAATATCCCCGGCCCGAATGTAGCGTTGAGCGCGCTCCACGGCCTCGATGTAGTCCGGGCGTGCGAAGCTCGACTCGACCTGCTCTGCACATCCATCCGACACCCTGGATCTGAAATCAGGGGTCGGGGCTGGAGCCACCGCAGGCTCTGCGTGGAGAACGCCGCTCCACCAATCGAGCTGCGCCTGGGCGCGTTCCCCATCACGCGAACCATCCGAGTGAAGACCGGTCGAGACCACCCACGTCTTCTCCAGACGATGGTCGTACACCACCAGGCTGTCGTAGAAACCGACATGACAATCAGGCAGCTCCAAATCATTCACCGCCCGGCGAGCGAGCTTGGGCTCGACGAAGTTTTTCAGATCGTAGCCCCAGTAGCCGAAACATCCGCCCAGGGGAAACGGCAGATCCAATTCCTCGAGCAGTTCATACCGCGCCATCAAGCCATCCAGCAAATGCCACGGGTCACCGAATTGTTCCGTGGCCTGCCCTGCCGCAATCAGTTCACAGCGCGAACCGAACGAGCGAAAGGTAAGAAACGGCCGGACAGCGACAAAGGAATACCGCGCTTGGGGGGAATCGAATAGCGAGCTGCGCAGGAGCACGACGCCAGGCTCGCCGCGCAACTGGTCCACCAGCGCTTCAGGTCCGCGCTGCGTTTGAATTTCATGGATGATGGGCCGCATCCAGATCAACCGTGATCCGAACCTCGCGACCACGCGAGCCAAATCTGGAATTCATGCCGAACGATCGAGAGTTTCAGACTCGCCTATTCCACCTGCCACCGAGCCGCCCCCGTCATCCGCACATGCAAAAGGCGCGACCAGGAAGACCGGTCGCGCCTTTCTTGTTGTGTGGGCTGGCGGCGAAAATTACGGCGTGCGCACGCGATAGAAGCGATTCGTTGTCCCCGCCATGGAGTTGGTCACGTGAACCGTACGAGCAGCGCCGCCCGGCACGCTTTGCAGGAACGTCCACGATGTCTCGCCAAACGTGTTCTTGAACTCCACCGTGTAAGCCTTGTTCGTTGCCGTGACGAACTGGAGGACGGATGGATTCGCGCTGATGATTTGCAGGCGCAGGGAGCTGGCAGCGCTCGTCGGATTGGTTCCGCCGAGGAATTCCTGCAAGTCCGTCATCCCGTCACCATCAGAATCAGCGGACCCCGTACGGCTGAGATTACCGAAGTACAAGTTCTCCCAGGCGTCATCCATGCCATCACCGTCCGTGTCGGGATTCGCACCTTGCGGACCTGGAGTCGGCGTGGCCCCCGTCCAGTTCACGGGATCGTTGCCATAGTTGCCCAGCGTCACACGCGTCAAGGATTGACCCGCTCCATCCGCCGCCACCGGCCAGGGCGTGAGATCGAGGTACTTCACCTTGTCCACAAGGATGAAGGGAACCAGACCGGCATCCGACCCAGTGGCCTGCGGTGCGTCCGGTCGTGCCAGCTCCACGCTGTCGGTGCTGTTGTCGAGCTTGCCATCGAACGGGCCAAGAATCACCGCGCCCGCCTGTACACTAAATTTCGTCTTGAAGGCATTGAGCAGCGCTGTGTTGGTGGGATTGAATCCGACAACAACGATGATGCCGTTCGCCGGGATGCTGGCGTTCGGCGGGAAGCGGAACGAGACCGCGTCGCGCAAACGCCAGACATTCGTGGGATAAGCGGGGTCATAGAGCGGCACTGCGGCGCCGGTGATGTTACGAATCTCAACGAACTCATCCGCGAGGTTATCAACTCCGCCGATGAGATCGACCGGATGATAGTGAACCTCGCTGATGACCACCGGGCCAACGAGCGGCCCGCTGTTCGTCTTGCCGGTGCCCGCACGGAAATCATCGAGCGTCGGCGGATTATCCACGCCAAATGTGCGCTGGGCCATCGCGGTAAACTCGACCTTGCCCGCATTCAGCCCGCTGGTGATGTAGCGGCCAAAGGAAACTCCATTCGCCGCTGCGCCGAACGACACCACCGTGCGATAGCCCGTCAGAATGTTGTTCGCATCCGCGACGGAGAGATAGACCTCGTCACCCTTCGCCGAGCTCAGCGAGAAGCTCCCGGGGTCGAGCGGGATCGGATTAAAGTTCGTCTCGTAGAAGACCCGGAAGCCGTTTGCGGGAATCGTCGTGCCGTTCGGAATCCGGAACTTCCGGAGCGAAGTCCGCGCGTCACTCAAATACCAGCCACTGATATTGACCGCACTGGCGCTGGTGTTGTGAAGTTCAATGGCGTCTTCCAACGGCGGGTCGGAGTGGGTGAGAACTTCGTTGATGACGACATTGGGAATCGGCAGGTAGTTGCTCTCCTCCGGGCTCTGCGTCTCGGTGAACAGAGCGATGTTCGTGCTGCCATCGGGCAGGCGGCCCTGCGAGACGCCGTTGAATTGACCAGCGAAGGTGATTTGATCGATGAGCGT
>CAMCCU010000153.1 GCA_945872975.1 Pedosphaera parvula Ellin514 | reverse complement strand
GACGGTGAAGCATGGCGACAAAGAGGTGAAGACCGATCGCTTGCTTGGGCACATCGACTACAACGGCGTTCATCCCTATTTCTGGAAGACGGAAACTCTGGCCGGTTCTCCGGAACAGAAGGACAAGGACGGCAAAGTGATTAAGCCCGCTGTGCCTCCGGTTGAATCCTTCAAGTTCGCTCCGGATCCGTATCACTACACCATGTCGCCCAAGGAAATGGCGCACGCGAAGAAGGAATCCGCCGGACACTCGCATGAGGCTATGGTGATAAAGTCGTCTCAGGTGAAACGCCTGTCGGCCTTTGTTCCCGCGCACAGCACATTCTTCGCAATCTACTTCACGCTCACCGCGCTTCACGGTTTGCACGTCTTGGGCGGCGCTTTGGTCATCGCCTACATCTGGGGACCAGGTGCGAAGATGTGGAAGACGCATCCAGAGCAATATATCAACCGTGTTGAAGTCTCCGGCCTTTTCTGGCACTTCGTTGACTTGGTCTGGATCTTCCTGTTCCCCGTCATTTATCTGCTGTAGTACCTCAACTGCTGCGCAACACCTCCGAAATAGTTATTGCTATGAGCAACGCCCATTCGCACGACGACATTAAGAAACACGTCCGGACCTACATGGTCATCTTCTTCGCCCTCTTGGTGGGGACGGTGGTGACAGTCTGGTTGAATTCAGTTCATTTTGAGAGCGCGGCTCTGACCATTGGGATTGCCCTTTTTGTGGCCATCATCAAGGCGGGCTTGGTCGCCGGGTTCTTCATGCACTTGCTCTCTGAAAAGAAGGCCATCTACATGATGCTGGCGGTGACCATCTTCTTCTTTGTGGCCATGATGTTCCTGTTCGTCTGGTCCCGCGACCAGTTGCCTCGCGGCGGCGAATACACCCCGACCAAGTACGTGCCGAACCCGTCGGCGATCGGAGCTTACTAAATATGTCCCTAAAAGCCTTCCATCTCGTTTTCATCACCGCCTCGGTCCTGTTGTCCTTTGGTTTTGGGGCGTGGTCGCTGGTCGGCTTTTCAGACTATGGCCGGACGGTTGATCTCGTCTTCGGCATTGGTTCGGTTGGGGTAGGCGTCGGCTTAATCGTTTACGGACGGTACGTCTTGAGGAAGCTCAAACACATCAGCTATTTGTGAAAATGGTTCGTCCACCTGCTCTCATTGCGGCGCTCGTCATCGCCATGTCGATTCTTTCCACCCCAACGGCTCAAGCGTGCGCGACCTGCTTTGGCCAGTCGGATGAATTGATGGCCAAAGGCATGAACATGGGAATCCTGACCCTGCTGATCTGTATCGTCGGAGTTCTTTTCGGGATAGCCAGCGTCGGCTTTTATTTCATCAGGCGGGCAGCCCGGCTCGAGTCGGTTCAAACTTTTGATGCCCATGGCGGCTCTGGCACGCCCGTCGTTCAAACTACGAAATAGTCAAATTCATGGAACAACTGTTAGGAAAATTGTTAGGACTACCTGTGCTGGCGTCGGAACACGGTGCTGAGGTGGACAAATTCATCATCTACATCCACTACCTCATGATAGTGCTGTTCGTGGGCTGGAGTGGGTATCTCATCTACACCCTCTGGCGTTTCCGCAAGAGCCGCAATCCGAAGGCCGACTACGTCGGAGTCACCAGCCACGCCTCCAGCTACCTCGAGCTGGCCGTGGTCGCGGTCGAGGTCGTGCTGCTCGTGGGTTTTGCTGTTCCGTTGTGGGCGCGCGTGGCTGACAAGTTCCCGTCGGAGAAGGAATCCGTGATGATGCGTGTCACGGGACAGCAATTCGCATGGAGCGCCCGCTACGCCGGCGCGGATGGGAGATTCGGCAAGCAGGACATCAGCCTGGTCAGCTCGGCCAATCCCCTTGGCCTTTATCAGCTGGATGACAAGAGGAAGGCGGAAGATTTGGAAGGCAAGGATGATATCAATCTGGCGGTGAATGCGGACATCGCAATCCCTCTGAACAAGGACGTCATCGTCTCCGTTACCTCTCTCGACGTCATTCACTCGTTCAAGGTTCCGGCGTTTCGGATGACTCAGGACGCAATTCCAGGACTGCGTTTGCCTGTTCACTTCAAGGCGACCAAGACCAATACCTACCAGATCAACTGCGCTCAATTGTGTGGTATTGGTCACTCCAACATGAAAGGCATCATCAAGGTTCTTCCGCAGGCGGATTTTGATGTCTGGCTGAAGAGCAAGGTCGGTGCGGCACCGGTCAGCTTCGAGTAGTCGGAGACCGGGCGTGGTTGCAGGGGGGTGAGGATTACTCACTCAACCTTGCGGCTGCGATTGTGGTAACAGTTATCAAAATCATGGCCACCGATGTGGGGAGGCCGATTTCTTTGACCTTCAACACGCCCGCAGTCTCACGTTAGCTAAGATTCGGTTTTGTAAACGCCTCTCATTGATTCATGAATTCCGGCTCCAAAAGTCTTCAGATCATTGTTTGGGGCTCGATGGTTCTTACGATTGTGGGAATAGCTGTCGCCTACATGATCAAGGGCGGTGGACGGCAACGCAGCGCTCCCAGCGGAATAGAGCTAAGACAGGACGGTGCTGGTTCCGGGACCTTGCCGGTGCTGTTTGAAGTTCCTGACTTCTCGCTCACCAATCAGACTGGCAAAACGATTGGTCGTGCTGACTTGTCGGGGAAAGTCTGGATCGCTGACATCATCTTCAGTCGCTGCGCTGGTCCTTGTCCTGAGATGACGCGACGGATGGCCGAGTTGCAGGCGGCGATTTCTCCTCAATCTCCCGTTTCGTTTGTCACGCTCACCACCGATCCTCTACACGACACTCCGCCGGTGTTGCTGGCGTATTCGCGTCGCTACGCGGCCCAGGCCGGGCGCTGGCATTTTCTGACGGGAACACCAAAGCAGATTGCTGATCTCGCCATCGGAGGGCTTAAGCTCACGGTGCTCGACAAGGAAGCGGCAAAGCAGGTTGATCCCAATGATCTCTTCATTCATTCCACCATCTTCGTGGTCGTCGACAAAAAGGGCCGTGCTCGCGCCGTCATCGAAAGTGATGAACCGGCGATGCGGGTAAAGGCGCTTGGAGTGATTCAGCGACTCCTTGAAGAGCAATAATCCAATGGAACTCTCCGACCTCCCCAAGATCAACGCCTGTCTGAATGGCTTGGCGTCCGTATTCCTGCTTCTCGGTTACATCTTCATCAAACGCGGCAACAAGACGGCGCACCGGAACTCCATGATTGGCGCACTTGCTGCCTCAGCAGTTTTCCTCGGTTCCTACCTCTACTATCACTACTCGATGCAGAAGCTGTATGGCCGGGCCCATACCCCTTTCACGCAGCCCGAATGGTTTCGGCCCATCTATCTCACCATCCTCATCACGCATCTCATCGGTGCCTTCGCCATCGTGCCGCTGGTCATCATGACCGTCAGTCGCGCGATCAAGGCGCGCTTTGAACTGCACAAGCAGATCGCCCGCTGGACCTGGCCGATCTGGATGTATGTCTCAGTGACGGGAGTCGTGATCTACTTCCTGCTCTATCAGATTTTCCCCCAGCGCTGAGCGGGCGGCGCGGGCCTCAGCCCGTTGCTAAAATCCCAGCAGCCGTCCGCCGTGATAGGTGATGAAGGCGAGAGTCCAGGCGAGAACTCCCATGTAGAGCCATTGGAAGGCGGCCCATTTCCAGCCATTCGTTTCCCGCCGCACGATGGCGATGGTGCTCACGCATTGCAGCGCGAATACGTAGAAGACCATCAGCGTCACCGCCACGAGCGGAGTATAAACGGTCGATCCATCCGGGTGCTTTTGCTCGCGCAAGGTCTGCGCGAGGGTCTGCGTTCCTTCCTCGGAGTCGTCCGCCTCGCCCACGTTATAGACCAGCGACATGGTGCTGACGAAGACTTCCCGCGCGGCAAACGAGCTCACGATGCCGATGCCAATCCTCCAATCGAAACCGAGCGGACGAATCGCGGGCTCAATGAATTGGCCGAGGCGTCCCGCGAAACTGTGTCGGAGCTTCTCACCAGCTTCCTGCTTGTCTAGCTGGCCCATCGTCACAAACACTTTCGCTTCGGAGATGTCCCAGCCGTTGGTCGTGCCTTGCTTGGCGATCAGTTCCGCCATGCCGCGCTCCACGTCCTCGGGTGACTTCACCGACGGAACCACCGTGCTCAGCCAGCGGACACGCTCAGAATCGAAGCGCGGCTTGATCGTCGCGTCCTTCGGATATGTCGCGAGGAACCAGAGTAGGATGTTGATGCCGAGAATGACCGTGCCGGCGCGCTTGAGGAAGAGCTTCGAGCGATCCCACATGTGCCGCAGCGCGATGCGGATCAACGGCCGCTTGTAGGGCGGCAGCTCCATGATGAGCATCGGCGTCGGGCCCTTGAGCAACGTCTTCTTGAAGAGCCACGCCATGAAGAGCGCGACGACGATGCCGAGCATGTACATCGCGAGCATCGTGAGGCCGGAGAGTTTTAGCAGGCCGAAGACGCGTTTGTCGGGGATGCACGCGGCGATGAGCAACGTGTAAACCGGCAGCCGCGCCGAGCAGCTCATCAGCGGCGCGACGAGGATGGTGACGAGCCGGTCCTTCGGGCTCTCGATCGTGCGCGTGGCCATGATGCCGGGGATGGCGCAGGCGAACGAGCTCAGCATGGGGATGAAGCTCTTGCCGTGCAGCCCGACCTTGCTCATCAGGCGATCCATGAGAAACGCCGCGCGCGCCATGTAGCCAGTGTCTTCGAGCAGGCCGATGAAAAGGAACAGCAGGCAGATCTGCGGCAGGAAGACGACGACGGCTCCGACGCCGTTGACCACACCGTTCACAAGCAAATCATTCAGCGGCCCGGAAGCGAGCCACGATCCGACTCGTTCGCCGATCCAGCCGACGCCCTGCTCCAGCAGCGTCATGGGAAGTTCCGCGAAGCTGAAAATCGTCTGGAACATCAGCGTCATGATGCCGACGAAGATGAGCATCCCCCAAAGCTTGTGCGTCAGGACGCAGTCAAGCCTGTCGCTGAGCGTCTCCTTTTCGGCGAAGGTTTCGACCGTGACCGCCTGCTGAATCTCGGCGATGCGGGCGTAGCGCGCTTCGATGGCGGCGCTTCTCCAGTCCACTCCCTGCTGATCGAGACGCGTGCGTGCGGCAACGACGGCGAGTCGGATTGCCTCGGGATAATGCGCGCCGCTCAAGGGCAGGAACTTTTCGTCGCTGAGCACGAGCAGCGCTTCACTGCGGGACTGGAAACAGCTTTCGGGAAACGCCTGGATCAATCCGCTGGCCAGGATGGTGACTTCCTTCGTCAGCGCTTCAGGCAGGGCGCAGAACTGGCGGGGGATGATCGGCGTCCGTGTCCTGACGCCTGTGGCGATGATGGTTTCGCTGAGCGCCTTCAAGCCTCCGCTCTTGTTCGCGACGATCGGGAAGACGGGCACGCCGAGCAGCTTGCTCAAATGCGCGGCGTCGATCTCGTGGCCGTTGTCCTGGGCCACGTCGATCATGTTCAACGCGACGATGGTCGGATAGCCGAGCTCGATGACCTGGGTCGCGAAGTAGAGATTGCGCTGGAGGTTCGAGGCATCGACGACGACGACGAGCAAATCCGGCGGCGGCTCGCCCGGCAACCGGTGAAAGAGAACGTCCCGCGAGACCTGCTCGTCGAGCGATTGCGGGCTGAGGCTGTAGGTGCCGGGAAGATCGACGACGATGACCGGACGGTCTTTCGAGGAGCCAACCAGCCGGCCTTCCTTGCGCTCGACGGTGACGCCGGGATAGTTGCCGACTTTGGCGCGGAGACCGGTGAGGGCGTTGAAGAGCGTCGTCTTTCCGGAGTTCGGATTCCCCGCGAGCGCGACGTAACGCGGAGCGACAGGGGTCTGTGATGACGTGGCGGAAGCGGACATCGTGGCGGTGCCGGGCTATTTGGGCTGGACCCAGATTTGTTCCGCCTCGTGCTTGCGCAGCGACAGGTTGTAACCGCGGACCTTGATCTCCACGGGATCACCCAGAGGAGCGAACCGGATCAACTCGACAGGTGTTCCGACCAGCAACCCCATCTCCAGCAGGCGGCCACGGTTTTCCGGCGGAATCTTGATGGCGGTGACGGTGCCGGCGGACCCGACTTTGAGGGAGGAAAGCGGTAGAGGCTCGGCGGACATGGTCAGGCCACATCCAGTTTGAGGTTCCGGGGCAGGGGCTCGACGAGTATGGATTCGGCAAGCTCCTGGCTGAGGCCAAGCCGCGCATGGCACACCTGGCAAATCACGTTCACCTGCTTGCTGACGACCCGGATCTGCTGCTCCTCGCCAAAGCCCATCTCCCGAAGCCGGTGGGAAACTTCCGGTGTCGCCGAGAGCTGCTTGATGCGAACGGCCGTGCCAGCTTTGACGCTGTTCAGCGGGCAGAGCACTGCCGGTTGGCAGGGGTCGGCGGCGCACGGTGGATGTGAATCGTTCACAGCTCGAAGGCTAGGTGCGTTGGGGCTGGGTTGCAAGTTGGTTTTCCCCGCCGTGCGGCATTGCGGGGCTTGCGTGGCGTCACGCCAGCAGCTCCGGAGGTGCCGCTTGAATCTGGTCCGCGATGACGGATGGAATGCTGGTGGCTTTCATGGTTCCTGACGCCGGATCGAAGCTGACGCAGACGACCGTCAGGCGTCCGCGAGCCACTTCCTCCACCGTATCGCCAGTGATCTTCCCGAACCGGATCTGGTAGGTGATGGCTTTCGTCTTTCGTTCCGCAACGAGCAGATGAATCTCGACCATGTCCTCGAATCGCAGCGGCTTGCGGTAGTCGCACGAGGCGTGAACGCGCGGCCAGCCGATTTTGTTCGGGCCCGGCTCGAATTGCTGGGGCGCGATGGAGAAACGCAGGGAGCGAAAGAATGCGTGCTCCGCCGTCTCCATGAACCGGAAGAAATTCGAGAAGTGCATGATGCCCGCCATGTCGGTGTCCGAGAACTCCACCCGGCGCTGCGCTTTGAATTCGTAAGGCATGAGGGGATTTTAGATTTACGATTTAGGATTTACGATTTGAAACGGAGCGGGCTTTGCGTGTTGCTCGCTCAGGAAAGTTTTCCCCGCACAGCTTGCTCAAAGGCGCTCAACGTCTTCGTCGCCACCGTCTCGATGCTGAACTCGCGCGCCACGACGTCGCGACCCGCTGCTCCGAGTTCTCTCGCGCGTTTCGGATCGCGAAGCAGGCCCTCGATGCCGTCAGCCAACGCCTTCGGATCGCCAGGCTCGCAGAGGACTCCGCCGCCTGTCGCTTCGATCAGTTCGGGAAAAGCGGCGTGGCGCGGCTGCACGATGGGAACCCCGGCGGCCAGCGCTTCGATGACGTAGAGGCCGAACGCCTCGCCGTAAAGCGCGGGCGTTGAGAAAACGGTCAGGCTTCGGAGGAACGCAATCTTCCCGGCGTGATCGACGTTCGGAAAAAACTGGGCGTCATCCATCGCACCGGCTTCACGCAGTTTGCGACGCTGCGCTTCAACGAATGGTTCGTCCGTCGGGCCGCAGCCGCCACCGACATGCAGGCGAAGATTTTTCCCAGCGTCCCGTTTCTTCAACAGGAGATACGCATCGACGAGCGTATCGAGTCCCTTCTCGCGACACATTCGGGCGAAGTAGCCGAGCACCGGCGGAGACTGCGATTCGGCAGGCTGGTAGCCGGCGAGGTTGATCCCGTTCGGCACGACGCGCACCTGGTTCGGGCGCAGCGCGAGTCTGCGGCTCATCAGATCGCCGAAGTAACGAGTCGGTGGGAGGAACAAGTCCACATCGCGGCAACGATCTGAAAGAGTCTTCCAAGCCGTCTCGCGCACCGATGGAGGCAGGCCGTCGAGGAACGCATCTTCGCCGCCGAGCAGACAGGTCACGGCGCAGTTGAGTTCCGCCTTGAGCTTTCGCGCCATGCCCACGAGCAAGGCGTTCGAGAGGCAGATGATATCTGGCTTGGGCTGGGTCTTGAGCCACGCGATGAGGTCGCTGAGCTCGCGCGCCTGGTTGCCTTCTTCGCCGCGCAGCATGGAGAGCATCAGATCGCCGACATCAGCGGCGCGAGTTCTTGCGGAATATTTGGAAGCCCATTTCAGGAGGGCAGGGGACGCGAGCAGGCTGTGCAGCCACTTCGGCGCTTTGCGGAAGAGCGCGGACTTCTGTTCGAGATAGACGTTGATGCCGCCGAAGAAGGTCGGCGTGCCGGCGCTCTGGTCCGCCTCGTCGAGAGTCAGGGGAAGATAAAGCGGCACCATCAACGTCTCATGGCCTTGCTTGCGGAGTGCGGCGACGAGCGCGTTGTCGCGAAAGCAGCCGCCGCAATACATGCCGCCGGCACCGGGTGTGATTTGAACGATGTTCATCGCGCGAGACGCGGGATGGGTAGCTCGTAATCCGTAAAACGTAAAGACCGGGCGTGTCGTTTTCGGGTCACGATTGGCGACTGGGATTTACGCTGGCAACAATTGGGTTTCCTCTTTGGTGAGCGGTGCGCCCACAGAAAGGTTGTCCGGCAGCGGGACGAATTCCTCAATCGCTTTCCAGAGCTGGCTGAAATCCTTGTTCAAATCGCCACTCAGGCAATCGGTGATGTCGTCGGCCATCTGCGGATACTTGTCGATCACCTTCTTGAAGGAGAAGTCCGGTGCGTAGAAGGCGTAGACCAGCTTGCGCATGTTTTCGATGCCTTCGCGCAGCGCGCGGCCGTAACCCTCGAAGCGCGCCGGGGAAAAATCCCTGGCAACGATGGCTTCGTGAATGGCGTCCGCCGCGAGCACGCCGCTCTTGAGCGCGAGCATGAGGCCGCTGCTGAACACGGGATCAAGAAAGCAAAACGCATCGCCGACCAGCAGCAATCCGTCTCGATAGCAATGCTTCGAGTGATGCGTGTATTCGCTGGTGATGTAGTATTCGCCCGTTTGGTTGCCCACGGAGAGGCGATCCTTGATCCACAGATTCTCTCCGACTTCCCGGTGGAAGATCGCCTTCAAATCCTTCACTCCATCTCGTGTGAGATATTTGCCTTCGGCCACCACGCCGACGCTCACCATGTCGTCGTGCTGCGGGATGTGCCAGAACCAGCCCTTGTCGGGAATCATCGCCACGGTGGTCTGGCCTTCATCGATTCCTCCGTCGCGCTTCGAGCCTTTGTAATAGGTCCAGACCGCTACTTTGTTCAGATACGGATCGCGTATCCGCCAGCCTTCACGCACCGCGGCGAAGCTTTCCTTGCCTGTGCAATCCAGCGTGATGGAAGCGCGGAACTCGAACGGCACGCCGTCTTTTCCCGTCCCACGCGCTCCGGCGACGCGGCCGTCTTCCTTGATCAAGGCGGTCACGGTCATCTCCTCCAGCACTGTCGCGCCTTTGCTGCGGGCGTGTTCCATCAACATCTGGTCGAACTCGCTGCGGAGAATCTGCCAGCTCTGCGCGACGGTCTCGCGGTCGTAACGATTGAAAAAGTAAAACGGCTGGCTGGCCTTTCCGTTCGGCCCGATGAATTGCACGCTGAACTTCTTCGTGAAGTGGCTTTGCTTCATGCGCGGAATCAGGCCGAGACGTTCCAGCGGGCCGTAGGTGAAAGGGATGAGCGATTCGCCGACGTGATAGCGGGGAAATTTTTCCCGTTCCAGCACGAGAACGCGGTGGCCCTGTTCGGCCAGCAACGCGGCGGTGGAACAGCCCGCCGGCCCGGCACCGATGATCAAGACATCCAATGTTTCTGAGGTTTTCATACGCATTCGTTCAAGCTGCCTTCAGTCTATTCGAGGTGGCGCAAAGTCAAATGTCAGGTGGCCGGAGGAAGTATCTCGACGATCTCCGCCAGCGATTCGCCCATCGGATTCAGCAGCGCGTTGCGGCGGCCGTAGAGGATCTGTGCGCCACTGAGCTTGAGGAGATGGTTTATCGTCTTGTCCGACGCCACGCGCAGGAACGCCTTCGGGCGGCTTTGATACTCAATGGCGAAATCCTTGAGAATGTGGCCGAGCGGGAAACGCTCCTGAAGAATCGCCTCCCGCGCCGCCTCGGGAAACCGGGCAAGGTTGATTTTGATGGCTCCGAACTCCACCGGCTTTTCGCTGCCATCGAGGACGAGCACGACTTCACGAAAGTATTCGTCGCCGCGCCGCTCTTTGCTGACGAGGCGCAGATGGATGCCAGCCTTGTGGAAAGTCTCCAGCGTCGAAGTCATGTCCCGCTCGTGGACGAGCAGGGACTTGTAAGGCTCCGGCATCGCTTCGCCGTCCACTTGGTCGAGCGGCGGCAGGTTCAGTCCGCTGCGGGCGTAGAACTCGTCGAGCGGATGGACGATGGATGAAGGGGAGAGCAGGTTCACGGCGAATCTTTGAACGTTGAACGTTCAACGTTGAGCTTTGAACGTTGAATCTTTCCGACCTTCGCCGTTCGTATGCTTCGGGCGAAAATCTTGATCAGTTCTTCACTTTCGAGAATCAACGCCTCGGTTTCGGTGATGTCTTTCAGCAACGGAACTCGAATGATCAACTGAAGCCACCGACGAGACTC